>JADGRN010000163.1 GCA_017880825.1 Methylophilaceae bacterium
CGCCGTACTGAAAGCCTATAACCTGAGCGAACTCAGCTTCGGCAAACACTACATCATCCCTAAACTTTTCGATCCGCGCTTGATTGAGCGTATTCCGCCCAAGGTGGCGCAGGCGGCTAGATCGCTACAGGCTGATTGAATATGGCATTCGAAGTTGAACACGATTGGCAGGCCCATCTAGCAACCCCCAGGCCACGCATTGGTGAAAACGCGAAAACGCGCTTGCTATTGCTGTTATGCGCGCTATGGATTTGTTTGGGATTGGTCGGCCATGACCCATGGAAGCCCTACGAGCCGCAAACCGTCAGCATAGTTAAGGGCATTGTGCACGGTGGCAGTTGGGTGATACCTGCAGTTGCTGGTGTAGCTAGCCTGCCAAACCCACCGCTCTATTACCTGAGCGCAGCAGCGATTGCTAAACTGCTTAGCCCTTGGCTGCCACTGCACGACGCGGCCAGAATCGTTACCGGGCTCTGGATGGCCCTGACTCTGTTGATGGTAGGCCTGACCGGACGTGAACTTTGGGGCAAGGGATCGGGCCGGCAAACCACCTTCATTTTCCTCGGTTCGCTCGGGATGGTGGTTGCGGCACACGCATTAACGCCAGAAGTTGCTGGCCTGACTGGCTGCGCCATGGGTATGTATAGTTTGGCGCTGGCACGGCGGCGGCCTTTACGCGCTGGTGTCCTGCTGGGCAGCGGCATAGGCATCAGCTTTCTTGCCACAGGGCCTCTCACGGCAGAAATAATTGCTGCCACGGCAATTGTGCTGCCAATATTGTTTGGCAACTGGCGATCAAAGCGCTACTCCATCACTCTAGGAATTGCCCTGCTCGCCGCCAGTCCATGGCTGGTAATTTGGCCGATTCTTTGCTGGCAGGCTGCGCCCGATTTGTTCTTGACCTGGTGGCACCAGGGCCGCCATGTGCTGGACAACACCAGTCAAATCTATTTTCTGCAAACACTGTCTTGGTATTCCTGGCCAGCTTTGCCGCTTGCTGCTTGGTCAGTATGGCACCATCGAACCCTGCTGCTGCATAAAGCAGAATTTCAGCTGCTCCTGATGTTGTTTGCAGTGAGCTTCCTGCTATTGGGCTTTGGCGCGGATGAACGCGATATTCTGGCATTGCCCTTACTCTTGCCTATGGCTGCCCTTGCAGGCGGTGCGGTGGAATACTTACGTCGTGGCGCAGCCAATGCCTTGGACTGGTTTGGGCTGATCCTATTTGGCATCATGGGTTCCTTTATCTGGCTCAGCTGGGTTGCCATGATGACAGGCACACCCTCACGTCTGGCAGCACGTATGCATAAGCTCTCTGAAGCCTATATACCAAGCTTCCATTGGATGGCATTCGCTGCTGCACTAACCGTCTCTATCGTCTGGCTGCTGGTAGCGGTACGCAACAAGCGTTCTAGCCGCGCCGCGGTGACAGGCTGGGCGCTTGGTATCACCATGGTGTGGGGTTTGCTGATGACCCTATGGCTGCCTTGGCTCAATGCCAACAAAGGCTATCAGGGCATGATTGCCAGCATGCAGCGAGCATTACCCAAGCATTATGCCTGCGTTACCAGCCTGCATTTAGCTAGTTCTCAACGTGCACTGCTGGATTACTATGCCGATATTCGCACTCAGCCTTTTGAAATGGTGCAACACATGGATTGTGATCTTTATTTGATTCAGGATGAACGTGGCCATGACAAGATAAACCCTGGTTCGGACTGGAAACTAATCTGGCAGGGCAAGCGTCCGAGCGACCGGCACGAGAGCTTCCGCCTCTACCGGCGGCGTGTCAATTAACGCAGCGCTGCGTTTTCCAAGCGCAGCTGCACTGCATCCTTCAGCGTCATCAGTTCCGGATCATGGGTGGCGATTACCACGCAATGATTGTTGTCGCACATCTGGCGTATCAATCCAGCCACTTGTCGCCGTGCTTCTTCATCCAGATTTGCTGTTGGTTCATCCAGCAACAACATTTTCGGGTTCAAAATTCGCGCGCGAGCCAATGCCACGCGCTGTTTTTCGCCACCTGAAAGTTTATGCGGCGCGATATGCGCCAGATGATTAACACCCGCCCAAGTCATTGCCTCCCGCACCAGCGCCTCACGCTTGGCATGGGCCATCCCTGCTGCTTTCAAACCATAGGCTACATTGGCAGCAACGCTGCTGCTAAAAAGATAGGGGTGCTGATGCAGGTAGACCACGCGCGGCGAAAGCTGTGTACATATTTCACCGGCTGGAATTGTCACACCTTCGAAGCTGACGCTACCAATCTGAGCTGTCTCCAACCCTGCCAATATGCGTAGCATGGTGGTTTTTCCTGAGCCATTTCCACCGGTCAATAAGTAGCTGCTACCGCTTTGCAGTGCCAGCTCGGCAACATCAAACAGCAGGCGTTCACCAAAAGATTTGCGCAGGCCGCGCACCAGCATCAAGCTCATCGCGAACCCCCTCGTCCTTGCAGTAAAGCCAAACCGAAGTTGATCGTGAGTGCGATGATAACCAATACGATACCCAGCGCAATGCCCTCAACAAACTCGCCTTTGCTGGTTTCCAGCGCAATGGCCGTCGTGATGTTGCGCGTAACACCAGCGATATTTCCACCCACCATCATGGCGCAGCCGATTTCAGAAATGACACGTCCAAAACCACTAACCATCGCTGCCATCACTGCAAAGCGCACTTCCAATAACATGGTCAGCGAAGTACGCCAGGGCTTGGCACCCAGCGTACGGGCGGTTTCGGCTACACGGGGGTCTACAGCTTGCACTGCGGACAGCGTTAAGGCGGCAAGTATGGGGAAAGCCAATATCGCTTCGCCGATCACCATTGCTTGTTGAGTGAACAGCAAATGCATGCTGCCGAATGGCCCCTGCCGGGATAGCAGCATGTAAAGAATCAGGCCAATCACTACCGTCGGCAATGCCAGTAATGTCTGCACTGCTACGATCAGCACCCTACGCCCCGGGAAGATGCGGCTGGCTAGAAAAAAACCCAGCAATACCGCAGGCGGTGTTGCAATCACCAATGCCAGAAAGCACACTTTGACCGAAACGAAGATGATGCCCCAAAGTTCGGCATCTCCCGCCATCAGGAGCCGCAGCGCTTCGGCGGTAGATTGCAACAGCTCCATTAAAAGACGGCTATAGCTATTTTGCCGAGGGCACGAACAACTGCTCGCCCCCGACCTTGAAAGAACCGATAAGCTGCTGGCCTTGTGGCGAGGTGATCCAGTTGATTAGCTCTGTTGCACCTTTGTAATTGGCGTCTGGATATTTCTTCGGATTGACGGCGATAATGCCGTATGGATTAAACATGCGCTCATCACCTTGCAGCAAAATTGGTAATCCTATCTTATCCCTGTAGCTGATATAAGTGCCACGATCAGTCAGGGTGTAAGCGCGCATTTCTCCCGACATTTGCAGCACCTCGCCCATGCCCTGTCCGGCAGAAAAATACCACTTACCTTCCGGCTTCATGTTGGCGATTTTCCAGTAATTTTTTTCCATCTTGTCGGTACCTGAATCATCGCCGCGCGAAACAAATTTGGACTGGCTTTGTGCGATTTTTTTCATCGCGTTGACAACATCTTTTTCGTCTCTGATTTTTGCCGGATCGTTATGCGGCCCAATCAAAATAAAGTCGTTATACATCACATCACGTCGGTCTATGCCATGCCCGGCCGCAATAAAAGTATCTTCTGCCGGACGCGCATGCACCAGTACCACGTCAACATTGCCATCTTCACCCAGTTTGAGCGCCTTGCCGGTGCCTACGGAAATCACATGCACCTTGCAGCTGCATTTTTGCTCAAACTTGGGTAAAAGATAATCCAGCAAGCCAGAATTAGCAGTACTGGTGGTGGTCGCCAGGCGGATTATATTCTTGTCCGACGCCCAAGTCGTCCCGGCAAGCAACAGTGTCAATATTACTGCCGAGACCAATTGATTAAAGCGTTTCATTGTATTGTTTCCTGTTTTTTAGAAATCAAATTGCGCGC
>JADGRN010000031.1 GCA_017880825.1 Methylophilaceae bacterium
GTAGCCGGTCCCAAGGGTATGGCTGTTCGCCATTTAAAGTGGTACGTGAGCTGGGTTTAAAACGTCGTGAGACAGTTTGGTCCCTATCTGCCGTGGGCGCTGGAAGTTTGAGGGGGCCTGCTCCTAGTACGAGAGGACCGGAGTGGACGCATCTCTGGTGGACCGGTTGTCATGCCAATGGCATAGCCGGGTAGCTAAATGCGGAAGAGATAAACGCTGAAAGCATCTAAGCGTGAAACTCGCCTCAAGATGAGACTTCCCTGTGCTTTAAGCACACTAAAGAGTCGTTCGAGACCAGGACGTTGATAGGTCGGATGTGGAAGCGCAGCAATGCGTTAAGCTGACCGATACTAATTGCTCGTGAGGCTTGATCCTATAACCTTAAGACTTGAGTGACCGACACTGAAAAGTAGCGGATAACGCAAAGCCTGAGGTTGTTCTAAAGCAGCAATCAATACAACACCATTAAAACTTTACTTCTTCCAATTTGTTAAAACAGTTTATTCGCTGGGCGTTAAGCCCAGTGGCACCGGTTATGTCTGGCGGCCATAGCGAATTGGAACCACCCCTTCCCATCTCGAACAGGGCCGTGAAACGATTCTGCGCCAATGATAGTATGCTCTTCGCATGCGAAAGTAGGTCACCGCCAGGCTCTCTATATGAAACGTAGTGATTCACTGCGTTAGACAAAAGCCCTCTCTAAGAGGGCTTTTGCTTTTGTAATATCAATTCATTGAATTGGTTGATATAATGGCGTTATTGGTTGGAAAAATTGATGGGCGTTAAGCCCATTTTTTGTTTCCGCGGATTGAGATAGGGCTGGCATGCAGGATTTGCACTCTTTGTTAGAGCGTTCGGTGACGCAACTCGGTTACGAGTTGGTTGATCTTGAGCTGTCCAATCGTGGCAAGTTGATACGCTTGTTTATTGATAAGCCTGAAGGCGTGAATATTGATGATTGCGTGCTTGTCAGTAACCAATTGGGTAATTTATTAGCGGTTGAAAACGACATTGATTACGACCGGCTTGAGGTTTCCTCACCCGGTATGGATCGTGTCCTGAAAAAAAACGCTGACTTCGTGCGTTTTATCGGTGAGCGTGCGCAAATAAAACTACGCGTGCCGATTGATAGTCGAAAGAATTTTGTAGGCATATTACGTGGGTTGGAACAGGACGAGCTTCTAATTGAGTGTGAGGGTGTGGTGCAGAAAATCGCATTAGCCAATATTGATAAAGCACGGTTACATCCTGAATTTTAGACCCCAGAATTTTAGGCGGAGATTGAAATGAGTCGCGAAATATTATTGTTAGTTGATGCACTGGCGCATGAAAAAAGCGTGGCCAAAGAGGTGATTTTCACCGCTTTGGAGCTGGCTTTGGCCTCTGCCACCAAGAAGCGTTTTTCTGAGGAGGCAGATGTTCGTGTGGAAATTAACCGCGAAAATGGCGAATACAAATCGTTCCGTCGTTGGGAAGTGAAAGCAGATGATGCAGTGGAAAATTCCGCTGCCCAAATTTCACTCGCTGACGCCAAGCAACGCTATCCTGAAATTGAAGAAGGCGACTTTGTTGAAGAAGCGTTAGAATCAGTCGAATTTGGTCGTATTGGTGCACAGGCGGCCAAGCAAGTCATCCTGCAAAAAGTACGTGAAGCCGAACGTGAGCAGATTTTGGATGACTTTTTGGCGCGCAAGGAGCATCTGGTTACGGGCGCGATCAAGCGCATGGAAAAGGGCAACGCCATTATTGAAGTGGGCCGGATTGAATCCTTGCTGCCGCGCGAACAGATGATTCCGAAAGAAAATTTGCGGGTAGGTGACCGTGTGCGTGCTTACTTGTCGCGTATTGAGCGTGGCGGACGTGGCCCACAGCTCATCCTGTCTCGCATAGCACCCGAATTCCTGATTAAATTGTTCGAGCTGGAAGTACCGGAAATTGAAGAAGGTTTGCTAGAAATAAAGGCAGCTGCACGTGACCCCGGTCTGCGTTCCAAGATTGCCGTTAAATCCAACGACCAGCGTCTGGATCCGGTAGGCACTTGCGTCGGCATGCGTGGTTCACGCGTACAGGCGGTGACCGGTGAACTGGCAGGCGAGCGTGTAGATATCGTGCTGTGGTCGATGGAGCCGGCACAGTTCGTGATCAATGCCATGGCGCCGGCTGAAGTCTCCAGCATTGTGGTGGATGAAGACAAACACAGCATGGATGTCGTGGTAGATGAAGAACAACTGGCACAAGCGATCGGTAAAAGTGGCCAAAATGTCCGACTGGCGTCTGAGTTGACCGGTTGGATCTTGAACATCCTGACCGAAGAAGAAGCAGCGAAAAAGCACGAAGAGGAATTCACCAGTACCCGTCAGTTGTTCATTAATAAGCTGGATGTGGACGAAGAAGTGGCCGATATTCTGGTGCAGGAAGGTTTCAGTACGCTGGAAGAAATTGCTTATGTGCCATTGTCTGAAATGACTGAAATCGTTGCTTTTGACGAAGACACAGTTAATGAGCTACGCAAGCGCGCGCGCGCCGCTTTGCTGACCGAGGCGATTGCCAAGGAAGAGAAGTTAGAGGAAGCCTCTGAGGATCTGCTGACGATGGAGGGTATGGATGAAGCTACTGCCCACATGTTGGCAGCCAAAGGCGTTTCAACTATGGAAGACTTGGCTGATTTAGCACTGGATGATTTGATTGAGCTGACCAATATGGATGCAGAACGTGCCAAGCGGCTGATTATGACTGCGCGCGCGCCTTGGTTTGCTTAACATGGGCTTTGCTTGAGTTAGAACTTGAATTTGAACCAGCGTAGCGAATAAGGAAGACAAGGAAAATAGATGGGACAATCGAGCGTAGCACAATTTGCCGGAGAACTAGGGCTGCCAGCCGAGCTGTTACTGGAACAGCTGAAGGGTGCTGGCGTGAATAAGGCTGCGCCAGAAGATAAGCTCACTGAAGAGGATAAGTCTTCATTATTGGAATATTTGCGCAAGGAACATGGCGCCCAAGCACCAAAAAATAAGATTACGCTTACCCGTAAACAAGTCACTGAAATAAAAAAGTCTGATAGCACCGGTAAGGCGCGCACTATCCAGGTTGAAGTGCGCAAGAAGCGGGTATTGATGCGTCGTGATTTAACACTCACCGAGTCGCCACCGAGCGAGCAACCGGTCTTGGAGCAGCCAGCCATAGATGCTGCAGTAGAGCAAGAAATGCCAGAACAGGCAAGGCCGGAAGCGGCAGCTCCTCTGGCAATGCTAAAAAAACAAGCACTAAGCCCAGAAATGGCCAAACGTGAGAACGAGTCGCGTCGCCACGCTGAGCTGATGTCCATCCAAACGGAAGAGTTGCGTAAAAAACAGGAAGCAGTGCTCAAGAGGCAGGAAGAGGAAGCCCGTAAAGCTGCCGAAGCCATAGCGGCACCCAGTAAGCTTTCTGAAGGTACGCTGCATAAACCGGCCAACAAGGAAGCGCCCAAGGCCGAAGACAAGTCCGGCAAAAAAGGCAAAGCCAAGGAATGGAGCGACGACGGCAAAAAACGTGGCATCAAGCCGCGCGGCAATGTCGGCGTGGCACAAGGCTGGCGTGCTCATAAAGCCAAATCCAAGTTGCATAAAGCCGAAGAGGATCAGCAACATGCGTTTACTGCGCCGACCGAGCCGATAGTACATGAGGTATTGGTGCCCGAAACCATCACCGTTGCTGATCTCGCACATAAAATGGCAGTCAAGGCCTCTGAGGTGATCAAGACCTTGATGAAAATGGGCATGATGGTGACCATCAATCAAGTATTGGACCAGGAAACGGCCATTATTATCGTGGAAGAAATGGGCCATATTGCCAAGGCAGCAGCGGCTAATGATCCGGATACTTTCCTCGAAGACAGCGAGCATGCTGAAGCGATTCAGGAACCTCGCCCGCCGGTCGTTACCGTTATGGGTCACGTCGATCACGGTAAAACCTCGTTGCTGGACTACATTCGCCGTAGCCGTGTTGCCTCAGGCGAAGCTGGGGGTATTACCCAGCATATCGGCGCCTATCACGTCGAAACGGCGCGTGGCATGGTGACTTTCCTCGACACACCTGGCCATGAAGCTTTTACTGCGATGCGTGCGCGCGGCGCTAAAGCCACCGATGTGGTGATTCTGGTTGTTGCGGCTGATGATGGTGTGATGCCACAAACTATAGAGGCTATTCATCACGCCAAGGCTGCCAATGTACCCTTGGTTGTTGCCATCAACAAAATTGATAAGCAAGGCGCAAACCCAGAGCGCGTGAAGCAAGAGCTCGTTGCGCAGGAGGTAATCCCGGAGGATTTTGGCGGCGACACCATGTTTATCGAGGTGTCTGCCAAGACCGGTCAGGGCATTGATGCATTGCTTGAAGCCGTGCTGTTGCAAGCGGAAGTGCTGGAACTGAAAGCACCGAAAAATACGCCTGCCAAGGGCTTGGTAATTGAAGGTCGTATAGACAAGGGCCGCGGCCCGGTTTCCACGATTCTGATTCAATCCGGCACACTCAAGCGCGGTGATATGTTGCTGGCGGGAAGTGCCTTTGGTCGCGTGCGCGCGATGCTGGACGAAGCAGGGCAAGAAATTAAAGAGGCCGGCCCATCAATTCCGGTCGAGATTCTTGGATTATCCGATGTGCCCAACGCGGGCGAAGAAGTGATCGTGCTGAATGATGAGCGTAAAGCGCGCGAAATTGCATTATTCAGACAAGGTAAGTTCCGCGATGTGAAGTTAGCCAAACAACAAGCGGCCAAGCTGGAAAACATGTTTGAGCAAATGGGCGAAGGAGAAGTCAAAGTGCTGCCATTGATCATTAAATCAGACGTGCAGGGCTCTTATGAAGCGCTGTCCACCTCTTTGCAAAAGCTGTCTACGGACGAGGTCAAGGTCAACGTTATTCACACTGGTGTTGGCCCCATCAGTGAGTCCGACGTGAATCTGGCCGCGGCTTCCAAGGCGGTGCTCCTCGGCTTTAATGTGCGTGCTGATGCCGGTGCGCGCAAGCTGATTGAGAGCGTGGGCGTGGATGTACGTTACTACAACATCATTTATGAGGCGGTGGACGAGGTAAAAGCCGCGCTCAGTGGCATGTTGGCGCCAGAGCAAAAAGAGAACGCGATTGGCTTGGTCGAGATACGCGAGGTATACCGTATTTCCAAGGTTGGCGCGGTCGCTGGCTGTTACGTGCAAGAGGGTGTGATCCGGCGTAACTCAAGGGTACGCGTGTTGCGTAATGATGTGGTGATCCATACCGGCGAGTTGGATTCGCTCAAGCGTTTCAAGGATGACGTTAAGGAAGTTAAATCCAATTTCGAATGCGGCTTGTCGCTGAAAAACTTTAACGAGATTGAAGTGGGCGATTTGCTGGAAGTGTTTGAAGTCGTTGAAGTCGCCAGAACGCTTTAATTTATGGCAAAAGATTTCTCACGTAGTGACCGCGTGGCTGAACAAATCCAGCGCGAGCTGGCTGATTTGCTGCAGTTTGAAGTGAAAGATCCGCGTGTTTCCATGGTCACGGTGACAGATGTCGAAGTCAGCGGTGATATGGCGCACGCTAAAATCTTTTACAGCGCGCTGGCAGGCACGCCTGAATTGCAGCTAGGCCTGGAAAAAAGTGCCGGGTTTTTGCGTAGCCAGCTTTCCAAGCGCATGCTGGTGCGCAGTGTGCCACAGCTGCATTTTGTTTATGATGCTTCCATTGAACATGGCATGAAGCTCTCCAAGTTGATCGATGAAGCGCTTGCGTCAGCCACCCCTCAAGATAAAACGCCTAAAGTCTAGTTCGGGTTCCAATTAACTTTGCAAGTAAAAAGAATCAAGCGCCCTATCAGCGGGGTGTTGTTGCTGGATAAGCCGCTGGGCTTGTCTTCCAATCAGGCGCTGCAGCGAGTCAAACGCCTCTATAGCGCCGCCAAGGCTGGCCATACCGGCAGTCTCGATCCCCTTGCCGCCGGCCTGTTGCCTATCTGTCTGGGTGAAGCCACCAAATTTTCACACTTCTTGCTCAATGC
Source organism: Methylophilaceae bacterium (assembly GCA_017880825.1). Taxonomy (GTDB): domain Bacteria; phylum Pseudomonadota; class Gammaproteobacteria; order Burkholderiales; family Methylophilaceae; genus JADGRN01. Next base: position 6,014 of record JADGRN010000031.1, read on the forward strand.
CGATAAAAGCTATCGTGCCCTTATTAAATTAGGTAGCGCGACCAGCACCGGCGATGCAGAAGGTGAAGTGCTCAGCACTGCTGAAGTTAATGTCACACCGAAAACGCTGAACGCCGCAATAGAGCAATTTACTGGCGTCATTCAGCAGGTCCCACCCATGTATTCGGCGTTAAAACACCAAGGCAAAGCTTTGTACGAATACGCGCGGCAGGGAGTGGAGATTGAACGTGCCGCGCGTACTGTCACTATCCATCACATCACCTTGAATGCATTCGAGCAGGATACGCTAGACATAACGGTGGGCTGCAGCAAAGGCACTTATATCCGTACCCTGGCCGAAGATATTGGCCAGGCGCTGGGTTGTGGCGGGCATCTGGCGGGCTTGCGCAGGTTGTCTACGGCACATTTCAAGCTAGCTGACGCCTACACCATCGAGCAGCTGGACGCCATGTCGCTGCAAGCCAGGGACGCTTGCCTGCTAGCGCCGGACGCTGCGATACAGAATTTACCGGCAATAACGCTCGACGCAGACAGTGTTTATTATTTAGGGCGAGGACAGCAAGTCTGGCAGGCGGGCATGAAGTTTCATGGCCTGCTGCGGCTTTACGACCAAGCAGGGAATTTTTTGGGTTTGGGCGAGGCCACGGATGAAGGCAAAATTGCACCTAAACGATTGATTGTTAACTATCAGAGTGAAGATTCTGAATAGTTAGAAGGTTCTTGTTAAACAGCACTATTTAAGGTTAAAATGCGCGGTTCAAGATTAGGAGAAAAAGATGTCTATTTCGACTGCTGAAAAAGCCAAGATTGTTGGCGATTATCAACAAGCACAGAACGATACCGGTTCCCCGGAAGTGCAAGTGGCACTGCTGAGCAACCGCATTAGCATGCTGACCGAACATTTCAAGATTAATGCCAAGGATCACCATTCCCGTCGTGGTTTGCTGGCCATGGTGAGCCAACGCCGTAAGCTGCTGGACTACCTTAAACGCAAGAACGCTGACCGTTATCGCTCGTTGATTGAGCGCTTAGGTTTGCGTAAATAGGTTTGCGTAGATAAATTTGTGAATTCATAAAATAAGCCGAAAGCGATGCGGTAACGTGGCGCTTCTCGGCTTATTTTGTTTTTAAAAGGAAGCATGTCGTGAAACCAATCAAAAAAACAATTACTTATGGTCGGCATCAGCTGACTCTGGAGACCGGCGAAATCGCCCGTCAGGCAGATGGCGCGGTCATGGTGAGTCTGGATGACACCGTGGTACTGGTCACCGTCGTAGGCAAAACCGAAGTCAAGGCTGGCCAGGACTTTTTCCCGTTGACTGTGGATTATCAGGAGCGCACTTATGCCGCGGGCAAGATTCCAGGAGGCTTCTTCAGGCGCGAAGGCCGTCCTTCTGAAAAGGAAACACTGACTTCACGTCTGATCGATCGTCCGCTACGCCCGTTGTTTCCGGAAGCTTTCTACAACGAGATTCAGATTGTCGCTACGGTGATGTCTTCAGATAGCGAGATTGATGCGGACATTCCGGCCATCATCGGTGCTTCTGCTGCATTGGCGATTTCCGGCATCCCATTCTATGGTCCAATTGGCGCGGCACGTGTAGGCTATATCAATGGCGAATATGTGCTCAATCCAAGCGCCACCGAACTGGAAGAAACTGAATTGGACCTGATCGTCGCGGCAACCGATAGCGCGGTGCTGATGGTTGAATCAGAAGCCAAGCAATTATCGGAAGATGTGATGCTGGGTGCGGTGGTTTATGGTCATCAACAAATGCAGGCAGTGATCAGCATGATCAATGAATTGGCCGCAGAGGTTGCAAAAGAACCCTGGGATTGGACACCACCGGAAGTTAATCTGGCGCTGGTTGAAAAAGTAGGCGCTGCGGCAGCCAACGATATCCATGCGGCTTACCAAATCAAATCCAAGAATGCCCGCTCATCCAGGCTGGACGAAATCAAGAATCGCGTACTAGGTGAATTGATTACTGAAAGTACCTCGACCGAGGAAGCCAATGAAATTAAATCGGCGTTTTTCAACCTTGAGGCTAAAGTGGTGCGCAGCCAAATCCTGAATGGCGAGCCGCGCATCGATGGTCGTGATACGCGCACTGTGCGCCCCATCACCATCCGCACCGGTGTGTTGCCGCGCAGCCATGGTTCTGCACTGTTTACCCGGGGTGAAACCCAGGCGCTGGTCGTGGCAACGCTGGGCACTGGCCGAGATGAACAAAAAATAGATGCACTGCAGGGCGAATATACTGACCGCTTCATGTTGCATTACAACATGCCGCCGTATGCCACCGGCGAAACCGGCCGTGTAGGCACGCCCAAGCGCCGCGAAATCGGCCATGGCCGTTTGGCCAAGCGTGCATTGATTGCCGCCTTGCCTAGCCAGGAAGAGTTCGGCTATACCATACGCGTGGTGTCGGAAATTACCGAATCCAACGGTTCCAGTTCCATGGCCTCGGTTTGCGGCGGCTGTCTGGCTTTGATGGATGCGGGTGTGCCGGTGAAAGAGCATGTGGCAGGTATCGCCATGGGCCTGATCAAGGAAGGCAACCGTTTTGCCGTATTGACCGATATTCTGGGTGATGAAGATCATTTGGGCGATATGGACTTCAAGGTGGCCGGTACCGAGCATGGTATTACTGCATTGCAAATGGACATCAAGATTACCGGCATTACAGCCGAGATCATGAAGGTTGCGCTGTCGCAAGCCCAGGAAGGCCGGATGCACATTCTAGACATCATGAAGGCTTCGCTTGATCATTCACGTGAAGAGTTATCAGCCTTCGCGCCGCGTATCATCAGCATGAAGATCAATCCCGAGAAGATTCGTGACGTGATCGGCAAGGGCGGCGCTGTGATTCGTGCCCTGACCGAGGAAACCGGCACCACCATTGATATTGAGGACGACGGCACAATCAAGATTGGCTGTCTGAGTGCCGAGGCTGGCGAAGCTGCCAAGAAGCGCATCGAGGCAATCACTGCTGAAGTGGAAATTGGTCAGACCTATGATGGCACAGTCATCAAGCTACTGGACTTTGGCGCAATTGTGTCTCTGCTACCGGGCAAGGATGGTTTGCTGCATATCTCGCAAATCGCCCACCAACGCGTGAACGCGGTTGCTGATTTCCTCAAGGAAGGTCAGCATGTCAAGGTGAAAGTGGTTGAAGCTGACGAAAAAGGCCGTGTGCGCTTGAGCATGAAGGCTTTGATTGAGCCTCCAGCGCCAGTTGCTGAAGAAAAGGCTGGAGAGTCCTAACCGACTCAACAGCAAACAAAAAGGCCGGAATTTCCGGCCTTTTTGTTTTGTATAAAACGAAGTGCTTATTTGACCACTTGTTTTTAGTTTAGACATAACCTACGTAGCAAGTTATGTCGTCACCTGAAAGCAGGTAGCCAATTACTTGTTGTTTTTAGCTCCGACATAACGCGCTACGCGCATTAGCCTTCACTGAAAGCAGGTCGCTATTTCGCGACCTGCTTTTCACGGATTTCGTCCAGCGTCTTGCAGTCTATGCACAACGTGGCGGTAGGGCGCGCTTCCAGACGTTTGAGGCCGATTTCCACGCCGCAGCTTTCGCAGTAGCCATATTCTTGGGCGCTGATTTTATCCAGAGTTTCTTCGATCTTTTTAATGAGCTTGCGTTCACGGTCGCGATTGCGCAGTTCCAGCGCCATATCAGATTCCTGGCTGGCACGATCATTAGGGTCGGCAAACATCGTAACCTCATCCTGCATGGTATGCACGGTGCGGTCGATATCGTGACTTAACTCGGATTTCCAGTCGTTAAGAATCTTGCGAAAATGGTCGAGTTGCTTTTTATTCATATATTCCTCAGTGGCCTTGGCCTGGTAAGGAATGAATGGTCGGGTGATTGCTTCGGACATGTGAGCTCTTGGGTTATTGACCCGTAGTTAACAGAAATTTAAGGCAGGCGCAAGTTTACTACGAATAGGAATAATGTCCAGCATGAGTAAACGCTTTATGCATATTAAGGATATTTAAGGACACTGTTATAAGCCTCGCGCTGCTCCAGCGCGAGCAACGTGTTTTGCATCAGCGTCGCGACAGTCATCGGGCCAACACCGCCGGGAACCGGCGTAATCCATCCCGCGCGTTGTTTAGCCGTGGCAAAATCCACATCGCCGCAAATCGTGCCATCCTCTAATCGGTTAATACCGATGTCGACGACAATCGCGCCCGGTTTGATCCACTCGCCTTTGATCAGCCCAGGCTTTCCTGCGGCGGCAACGACAATATCAGCATTGCGAATAATCCCGGGCAAGTCTTTAGTGTAGCGATGGCAGCTAGTGACGGTGCATGCGGCCAGCAACAACTCCAGACCCATGGGCCTGCCAACGTGGTTGGATACGCCGACGACTACTGCATTCATGCCGCGGATATCCAGCCCGGTGGATTGCAGCAACTTGATCACGCCGAAGGGAGTGCAAGAACGTAACACTGGTTGACGTACCGCCAGCCTGCCGATGTTGTAAGGATGAAAGCCGTCCACGTCTTTAGCCGGGCTGATTTCTTCAATGACGTTTTCGTCCTGGATTTGTGGCGGTAGCGGCGCTTGGACCAGGATGCCGTCAACTTCGTTGTCGGTGTTTAATTGATCAATCAACGCCAGCAGTTCAGCTTCAGTCGTGGTTGACGGCAAATCGTAGGCTAGCGAGCGTATGCCTACTTTTTCGCAGGCCACGCGTTTGTTGTGCACATAAATTGCCGAGGCGGGATCCGCGCCGACCAGTATCACCGCCAGTGTTGGCGCGCGTTTGCCTTGTGCCAAACGCGTTGCAACCTGCTTTTTCAGGTCGTTGAGCAAGTTGTCGGCAATGGCCTTACCGTTGATGATTTGTGCGGACATGTGGAGGCTACTCGGAAAAAGCGCTATTTTAGCAGATTCAATTTGACCAGCCATTACGTTTCCGCTATAGTTTGCAGCCCTCGGGGTGTAGCGTAGCCTGGTAGCGCGCCTGCTTTGGGAGCAGGATGTCGGGAGTTCAAATCTCTCCACCCCGACCAGTTTTTTTATAACAAGCCTAGATTGCCCGACAATCTGCCCGTAGCTCAACCGGATAGAGCACCAGCCTTCTAAGCTGGGGGTTACAGGTTCGATTCCTGTCGGGCAGGCCAGTCTAATGGTGGCTGTAGCTCAGCTGGTAGAGCCCCGGATTGTGATTCCGGTTGTCGTGGGTTCGAGCCCCATCAGCCACCCCATCTCTTATCCAACATTTGCTGTAATTGATACCATTAACCATTGCGGCTATAGTATGGCCATGATGATTTTTCGCCTGCTTGAATCCTACTCGTTGCGCTGCAGAAAATTCAGTTGATGGCCTCACAGCACCCCGTCCTGATCATTATTGACGATGATCCTCTGATCACA
>JADGRN010000164.1 GCA_017880825.1 Methylophilaceae bacterium
TCATGCACCAACGAATAGGCATGAATCAGTTCGACTGCCACAGCCGCGACGTCCGCTTTATCAGGGTTCGCCCCACACAGTTCTGCCGCAGCGTGCGTGAGCAGAGCGCGCACACGTTTGCCTCCGCCCAGCACCGCATAACGCATCGCGTGGTGCAAACGTTGCGGTGCGATGTCGGCTGGTGGTAATGTTCTATCCAGCGCTGTTTCCATGCGTTGCTGGACTAGCAACGACCAATCCTGAAAATCAGTCATCATCGGAGGTGTAGGCTTGCAGCTGATTAGCTTGGTTAAGGATACGTACTTGTTGTTCGATAGTTGCCAGGGATTTTTGGCAGTACACTAGCAATTCTGTACCACGCTTGTAGTCCGATAGGGACTGTTCAAGTGGCAGTTGGGCGGACTCCATTTTCGCGACTATTGATTCTAATTCGGCGAGCGCGGCTTCGAAGCTGCTGGGTTGTGTATGTTTAGTCATGAAAAAAACCGTAAAAGGGGCTGAACCCTAACAAAATCATAGACGCTGGTCAAATGTGACAGGCTTTCTTTTTCTTCGATACTGGAATAATCTACGCTGATTGATGGCGTGTCAAAAAATCATGGTGAATTCTTTGAACACAGGCAAAACAATAGTTGAACTTAAGGGAAATGGTTTGAAAACTGCTTGGTTAAAGAACCTACCTAAGAACGATAGTCTGGCAGCGCTGGAAACAGCATATCATCATCTTGCTGAAATGCAGTCAGCAATGTCATTGAGTGATTTGCTGTTGGTACATGACGCTTGTCGCCCCCCCCTTACCGAACTTACCCAGCGCTATACCTATCCGCAGAAACTTGCCTACGAATATGAAGCAAGGTTATGGCAAGTAGTCCATGACTATCTGAATGTGAAGGTTGACTGCTATATCACTGTCAATTCGCAACCACTGGACAATGTCAGCTACAAGCTGGTTGAACGGTGTTTGCTGCAGGGGCTGGACAGTGCAGCAATTCTCGCCAAATGGCACTATTTGCGTTACCAAGCGCTGCCCAAGGGCTTATGGCTCAAAATCCATCAGCTTTATCAGTTTTCTGAAAAAGCCATTCTGGCTAGCGGCGGCTTATCCCAGATGTCGCGCAGTCTGCATAACGGACGTTATTTGCAGGCCTTGATGCTGGATCTGCTGAACCATAGCAATCTGCTGAAAAGTGAAATTGAGATGGTCAATGGCTGGCTGGCTGGCTGGAGCCTTGAACTGGTGCTGGACGACAGCTATAACGAAAAACAGCATCTGTTTTTTGTTGATTTCAGAGAGGATCGCGGCGCGCGCCGCATACGCAGTTTTGAACCGGTTCACGGCTGTCGTTATTGGAACACCGATGCTGTCGTCGCCTTGATTGATGAGATGCGTCAGCATCTGGAGGACGGCGTTGAGCCTGCGCAGTTCGGCAAGGATTTACATATTTCAGCCGCCCTGCGGCTGACTGATCATCTCATGAGCGCATGGTCGCGCATCGGCTACCGTCGCCAGCGTCGCAGCGAGGATCGTGCAGGGGTCATTAAATCCGCCTTGGCTGAGCATGGAATCTCCAGTGTATGCCAGCATGTAAAAAACTTGGCATATGGTATTACGGCGATTGTTCCCATGCCTGGTGAGATCCAGCAAAATCAGGACGAGCACTGGCGGATTAAAAACGAGAGCCAGTATGGTATCGGTGCTGAAGTTAATGCAGATTCCAATCGCTGGTTGCAGCCGGGGATTCTGATTGCGCTGGATTATGCGTTGAATCCGGATATGACAGTGATAGGCGTGGTGCGCAGCATACAACAGCAATCACTGCAAGGTCGTTATGTGGGCATCGAAGTGCTGTCGCATACGCCAAGTTATGTGCGCTTGCAACGCTTGGTGGATAAGAGCGGTACTGTCATGAAGGGCGTCGAGACGCTGTCCGCACTCTATTTATCCAGAGACGAAAAGCGCGGTTTGCCCGCTACCATTATCATGGCCGTGCTTGATTTTGTTCAGGATAGTATCTACGAACTGAGTACCTATGAACTATCGCACCTGGTGCGCTTGGGGCTCGTCATCGAGCAGCAGGATGACTGGATAAGGGTCGCCGCCATTCTTGGCGAATAGCTTGTATAGTTTAGCCTCAGGCAGCTTATTCCAGGCTCAATAACTGGCACAAAAACTCACGTATGTCGGTGATTTCCGCTTCGCATACTGAATGGGCCATCGGGTATTCATGCCAGCTTAATGGGTAACCTTGCTTAATCATCAAATCCGCTGAACCCCGACTGACATCCAAACTGATTACCGTATCGAAAGTGCCATGGGCCATGAAAATGGGCAGGTTGCGATTCGCTGCGCTGGCTTCTTGTGCCAGCGAGGTTTTTAGCGGTAGATAGGTCGATAGCGCAAGCACTCCGGCCAGCCGTTGTGGGTAGCGCAGCGCCGTGTGCAAGGCAATTGCTCCGCCCTGTGAAAAACCGGCTAATAGAATACGATTGGTGGCAATTCCACGCTGTTGTTCCTGAATAACCAGCGCTTCAATCATGCCTTGTGCCTGGCGTATGCCTGCTTCATCCTGCCGACTGCCAATTTCCAGCCCATAAAGATCGTACCAGGCCGGCATGACAAAGCCGCCGTTGATGGTGACCGGGCGTAGCGGCGCATGCGGCAGGATGAAACGCACCTCTGCCAATTGCAGCATTTCTGCTACCGGGGCGAAGTCGTGACCATCTGCACCTAGGCCATGCAGCCAGATAATGCTGGCAGTCACATCGGCGCTATTATTAATTTCAAGTGTTTTTAATTTGAGCATGCGTTATTTTATAGTCAAAGTGACGTTAACTCTGTCGGGTTTTGGTGCATTAGCTGGTTTGCCGTGCCAAAACTGTCAAATCATGCCTTTTTACGATATGCTCAAATTGAATCACTGACCAGTTACAGCACAACAATCATAAGCCAATGAATTTTAGAGAATTTATTACTCGTCACAGTGTCCGTATCGGTCTCAGTCTTGCCGTGCTCATTATATTGCTGCTCAACACTTGCGAGGTCATTAATGTTGATTTTATAAAACGCATGGAAAATTTTTCTTACGATGTACGGCTCAATCTAATGATGCCGGGCACCAAAGACCAGCGCATCGTGATTGTCGATATTGACGAGAAAAGCTTGGTGGAGCAGGGTCGCTGGCCTTGGAGCAGAAACAAGCTGGCGGACTTGGTAGATAAACTGTTTGATCATTACAAAATCAAGGTCTTGGGTTTTGACGTTGTATTTGCCGAAAAAGATGAAAGCTCGGGACTGAAGAGCCTGGAGGGTATCGAGCGCAATTATTTCAAATCGGATGGCGATTTTCACAGCGCAGTCGAAAAGTTGCGTGGCCAGCTGGATTACGACCAGATTTTTGCCAACAGTCTCAAGGGTCGAAATGTAGTGCTGGGCTATTATTTTCATCGTAATAAAAACGCCGGCAACGTAGGTGCTCTACCTGCACCTGCTTTCGTCCAAGGCAGCTTCGAAGGCAAAGCTATTCCATTCTCACAATCAGTGGGCTACGGCGCCAATCTGCCGGTGCTGCAGCAGAATGCCGCGAGCGCCGGACATTTCAACCCGGAGCCGGATGTTGACGGGATTTCTCGCAGAGTGCCGATGTTGATAGAGAATAATGGCAATTTTTATGAATCGCTCTCGGCCGCTGTCGCTCGTATCGCACTTGGTGTACCCAAGCTCGAGGCTGGCTTCGCACAGGGTTTGGGTGTGGACAATCAATATGCCGGATTGGAATGGCTCAAACTGGGGAACAAGCGCATTCCTGTCGATGCTGAGGTCGCTGCCTTGATTCCATACCGTGGCAAGCAGGGCAGCTTTCCTTATGTATCAGCCAGCGATGTGCTTAATGCCAAGGTGCCACCAGGCATACTGGAAAATCGTATCGTGCTG
>JADGRN010000165.1 GCA_017880825.1 Methylophilaceae bacterium
CCGGGCGAAGGCGAGGGCTGGCTGGTCAAAAGTGCAGGTGGTTCCGGGGGCACCCATATCCGAAGTTGCGATACCCAACTGGCGGAGGGCGACTATTGCCAGCGCAAGGTTGAAGGGAGACCGGTTTCCATATTGTTTCTGGCGGATGGGGTGAGCGCCGAGATCGTCGGTTTCAACGAGCAGTGGCTGGCCCCGGCTGTAGAGATGCCGTTCCGCTATGGTGGCGCGGTCGGCAATATCAACTTGCCTGAGTGCTGTGCTGAGCGTATGGCACAGGCTGCGCGCGCGGTAACCGCAGCAGCTGGATTGCGCGGTCTCAATAGCATGGATTTCCTGCTGGCCGGGGAAGATGTGTTGGCGCTGGAAGTCAATCCGCGACTGAGTGCCACCTTTGATCTCTATGACGTTCCAGACTTGTTCGAGCGGCACTTGCGCGCCTGCCGCGGCGAACTTTCTTCCTTGCCGCCAGCGTCGCATGCTTCGAAGGCGCATCTGGTGATGTACGCGTCTCGCGACATGACCATACCGGGCATGCTGGACTGGCCGCTATGGACGGCTGACCTGCCTCCGGCAGAGACCTTACTCAGGGCCGGGGAGCCCCTATGCACGGTGCTGGCGCAAGCCCCAGATGCGGAAGCGGCCAAGTCTCTGGTTTTTGCCAGAGCGCACCAACTTGAGGCACAATTATGGCCATTACAACTTTTCGGAAATCCATAGAAATGAGCCACAGCAATCTCGATACCAGCCATTGGCCGAGCGTTAACGCACTCACAGCACCGCTGGTGCAGCAACTGATCGATAACGCACGCAGCCTGCGCGTCGGTATCGAAAAGCATGCCTCAGGCGCCATCATCGTAGATGCTGGCATCAATTCTCCGGGCGGCCTTGAGGCCGGGCGCCTGATTGCCGAAATCTGCATGGGTGGCTTAGGCCATGTCAGCCTGCAAACCTCCACCACTTTCGCACATTGGCCGTGGATGTTATCTGTGCACTCCAGTAATCCTATTTTGTCCTGCCTGGGCAGCCAGTATGCGGGCTGGAGTCTGGCGCATGAAAAATTCTTCTCTCTGGGCTCGGGTCCCGGGCGTGCATTGGCAGGCCGCGAGGAACTATACAAAGAGCTGGGCTACAAAGACCAGGGAGATGCAGCTTGTCTGGTACTGGAGAGCGACAAAGTTCCACCGATAGAAGTCATCGAGAAAGTCTCGCGGGACACCGGTGTCAAGCCAGAAAACCTGACCTTTATTCTGACACCAACGCGCAGTCTCGCTGGTACGGTGCAGATTGTCGCGCGTGTGCTGGAAGTCGCCATGCACAAGATTCATACCCTGCATTTCCCGCTAGGCCATGTGGTGGATGGCATGGCCAGTGCGCCGTTGCCGCCGCCTGCGCCTGATTTTCTGATCGGCATGGGACGCACCAATGACGCCATCCTGTTCGGTGGTCACGCGCACATCTTTGTCAAAGGCACAGACGCAGCTGCCGCCAAGCTGGCGAGAGAGCTTCCGAGCAGCGCCTCGCGCGATTATGGCCGCCCGTTTGCCGAGGTGTTCAAGAGCGTGAATATGGATTTCTACAAGATCGATCCCATGTTGTTCAGCCCGGCAGCGGTCATGATTACCGCGCTGGAGTCCGGCAGGAGCTTTAGCGGCGGCGAGTTGGACGCAGCTCTGATTGATCAATCATTTGGGTACCCTGGCTAATTGAACCGACGTATTCCGGTCTTTACCGACGACCCCGGCTGGCACGGCAAACGCTTGCAACAGGCGTTTGCGGCAAGGGGGTATGAAGCGGTATTTATCTCACTTAAGGATTGCCAGCTCAACCTGCAACCAAATGAAGTTGGCATAAAGATTCCTGGGTTTGAAGACAGGTTGCCGGACGGCGTTTTTGTCAGAGGTGTACCGGGTGGTACCTTGCAACAGGTCATTGTCCGGCTGGACATCCTGCATGCGCTAACGATGCTGGGCGTTAGGGTTTATAACGACGGTCGTGCCATTGAACGCACTGTGGACAAAGCCATGACCAGTTTTCTGTTGCACCTCAATGCTGTTGCTACGCCATCCACCTGGGTGTGCGAGTCGCGCGAGCAAGCGCATGACATTATTCTGCGTGAAACCATGGCGGGGCGCACCCTGGTCATCAAGCCGCTATTTGGTTCGCAAGGGCAGGGCGTGCGCAGGCTGGAACATGGCATCCCGTTTCCCGTCCCTATGGATGAGCATGTTGATGGACTTTATTATTTGCAGGGTTATGTGGATAGCGGTGAGGGTGTTTGGCATGACCATCGTGTGTTTGTCATCAACGGCAGGGCGGTGGGGGCAATGGTGCGGCACGGTAGCGGATGGGTCAATAACGTTGCGCTCGGAGGGCGTTGCGAGTTTTTACCCGCGTCTGGCGAGATCGCCGATTTAGCCTTGGCCGCTGCCTGTGCGGTCGAAATCGATTACTGTGGCGTAGACATCATCCGTGACCGTCAAGGCCGACTGTACGTACTCGAGGTTAACAGCATCCCGGCATGGAAAGGCTTGCAGGGGGTGGTCGATATCGATATTGCCCAGGCCTTGGTGGACGATTTCCTTGGCAAACTCGGCAGTGAGCAAAGCATGCGTGCCGTTGTTTTATGACTACCAACATAGCAGATATTTCTCTACGGTTAGCCAACGCATTCGAAGCCGCTTGTATGGATGAGTTGGAGGCAATAAAGCCAGGTAATGTGCACATCTTTGCCGATGGGCATGGCATGGTAGTACAGGATTTCATGCGCAGTGCCGAAGCTGCGGCAGCAGTAATTGCGCAACCGGAATTAAGCGTTGGGCAACGCATTTTGTCAGCTATCGAAGTGACCCGGAATGCCGTAGGCTGTAATACCAATCTGGGCATCGTGTTGCTCTGCGCACCGCTGATCCATGCAGTATTGCATGGCAATAGATCTACCTTGCGCGGACGTTTGCAACAGGTGCTGCAAGAGCTGACTATAGAAGATGCAGAACTGGCTTATCAGGCTATCGTGTTGGCGTCACCTGCCGGCTTGGGTAAAAGCGAGTTGCATGATGTGCACACTGTGCCGCGTGTGACCTTGCTGGAAGCAATGCGGGAAGCGCAGCAACGCGACCGCATTGCCCTGCAATATGCGAGCGGCTTTTCGGATGTGTTTGATGCCGGTGTCATGCTCTACAGAGAGACTTTGTTGCGTTGGGAGCGGCCAGCTTGGGCAACAACTGCGGTTTATCTGGATTTCCTGGCAAGGTTTGATGATAGCCATATCCTCCGCAAGCATGGTGATGCAATTGCAGCTATGGTTAGACAAGAGGCTGAAGTTCACGAAAAGGCATTATTGCTACTGGATAATCCAAAAACCTATCAGCGTGAGTTGCTCAAGTTCGACGCCAATCTCAAGGCGCGTGGCCTTAACCCGGGTACCAGTGCCGATCTTACGGTGGCGAGCCTGTTGGCCGTCTCTCTGGAGGACAACGTTTGTCGCTGACAGAAATTCCAGCGCGGTGGTTATGCGCGCTTGCAGAGAATACAAACAAACGCGGCGGGCCGGGTGCGCCAAGCGGTCTGGACAGGCGCAACATGCCCACTTCGGCTATGGTTTCGTGATGATTTCAGTTATACTTCCGGGGTCGTAGTGTGAAAATCGTGACAGTCATTCCCCGCAGCTTTTTAAGCGGGATTTCTTATTTCTATGGAGTAGATCAAGATGTCCAGTTTGCTAGAACAACTCAAAACAATGACAACTATTGTGGCGGATACCGGCGATATTGAGGCGATCCGATCCTGGAAGCCAGAGGATGCGACCACCAATCCTTCATTGCTGTTCAAGGCCACTTCGTTGCCGGAGTACGTTCCCATTATTGCCGATGCCGTTAGCTGGGCCAAATCGAGGAGCGGCATCCGCGCCCAACAAGTGG
>JADGRN010000166.1 GCA_017880825.1 Methylophilaceae bacterium
TTCATAAGTTTTTTATTGTATTCAATGTTTTCATCGAAATCAGTATCAATTGACATGTTTTAGTAGGCTGAATAGTTACTATAAATCTAATATTACCGCTTAGCACTATCCAAAAAGTCAATAATGGCCTATTGTAAAAAGATCCATACATTGCTGCAATATGACAAGAAACTGCTTCTGCTCAAGCGCACTCTCCGGCGCGCCCCACGATTGCGGCTTATCAATCCAGTGACGGTTGTCGTCGGCAAAAAACTCGTCCATGCCGGGTTCATCAGGCATATCTTCCTCATGCTCAAGCGGTTGCTCACGCACCTGGCGCCTCATGAGATCGATGATTTTGTGCTTGAGTATGCCGGTGAGCCAGGTACGCGGCGCTGATTTGCCATTAAAACCGCCACCCTGCATAGCGGCGAGCAGGGTTTCCTGCACTGCATCTTCGGCCAGATGAGGATCGCGCAAGCGCGCCAAGGCAAAGCGGTAAAGGTAATCACCATGCTCGGTTAGCCAGTCATGGCAGGTTGCGGGTTCCGTCATAGTCAGTTATTCAATCACAAAATTAGTCGTTTTGGATGCGTCAATTGGTGTTGCCCAAGCCCGCCTTGTGCTGCATACAAGCCAGATACGCCTGTGCATCCGGCGGCTGACCATCGCGTTGCGCACGCCATACCGTCTCGGCCAGACAATCCATCAAATCATGCTGCGCCAGATGGGCTTCACCGTGACACACCAGCAGCGCCTGATAGGCTGCGGCAATGCCCGGCGGCTGGTCAATGCTGATTTGTTCCAGCACCGACAAATGCAAACTCATGTGCAGAAACGGGTTGGTTGCGCCCATCTCCGGAAAATACTCTTGTTCCAGATAACGTTCCGGTGCCTCCAGCACGGTATGATATTCGGCGTGCATCTGCATCACTTGCAGCGCAATCCCTTCCAGTTGGGAAAGCGACTGCTGCTCGCCAAACTTGCGCCAGGTGTCAAAAAAGAATTGCCGCACTTGCTCGCGGCTGGGGTTAAACAGGCTCATGGCTGAATTTCAGGCTCACAGGTGAATAAGCCCAGCACTGCCGAGTATTGCAGCAATTCATTGACGCCATTCATGGGGGCTATTTCGCCATTGCCATAAAAACCAATCAGCGGCATCTGCGGAAACTGCTTGCACAGCAATTCCAGATCGCGATCCATGCCCCCATAAAAATAAGGCCCGCGGCCAAGACAGGAAAACAGCAGCCCGAAATCGGGCTTTATCCCCAAGCGTTTCTCCAGCTTGAGCACGGTATCCTTAAAATCCTGTTGCGCCGCTTGCGGCTCACGCACTACCCAGCATAAGTACTGCCCGGGCGTCAGATATTTAGCCAGTGTCACCGAGCCATCGGCTTCATTGCCGCAAACCAAAGCGGCAAAGCGGTAATTACGCTTTTTTACGGCTTCTGCGCTATCCGCAATAGCCGCCATTAATCGATGCAACGCTAAAGACTCCTCCTTGCCACACGCTTGCTGAAGGCTTAACAAAGCCGATTGTCCGTCCAATTGCAGCAGATCATGTCCATTCACCGCAGTCACTGCCTGCGGGACAGATAGCATGCGCACTCCATGCGCGGCAGCCACTCTGCCGCGTATGCCTTTTAAACTGGCCTCACAATGGCCGGAGGCGGTACCTTTGCCGTTCTGCCAGACAGAAAATGGACCCTGGCCGATGGCATCGCCTGATACACCGCCAAATCGCACGCCGGGTTCGGCCATCCAGGTAATGTTCATCGCATTGGGGGCCGCCAACGCCATCAATAGTTCCCTGCTATTTGTCCGGGATGCCGGCTGCAAGCCAGCGTCTCCGCCAAACACCATGGCTGCGGCAGCGGGCGCGTCAACGATCCAGTCTTGCTCGGTAAAAATGCCAGGGGCGGAGCAACCCATCACCTGCGTACAACTGGCGGCCTTGCTAGCGGCACGCAAAGCCGGTTCTGGGTCACGGGCAAATTCGGAGGTGAGAAACAGCAACACACTATTGGCGCAACTGATCTTCGCCGACTGCATGGCCTTGGCCACCGCTTCATGCACCAGCGCGGGATTCGCCTCTCTACCTACAGCCAACCCAGTGGCAACTTTCATATGGTCTTGCCCTTGAATTCGCACAAGTCATGGATCACACAGGCTTCACACTTTGGTTTACGCGCCACACATACATAGCGCCCATGCAGAATCAGCAGATGATGCGCGTCTTGCAGATATTCGCGAGGCACGGTTTTGACCAGTTTGCGCTCGACTTCCAGTGGCGTTTTGCCCGGTGCCAGACCAATACGGTTGGCGATACGGAAAATATGGGTATCCACCGCAATAGTGGGCTGGCTAAATGCAGTATTAAGTATGACATTGGCGGTTTTACGCCCCACCCCCGGCAGTTTTTCCAACGCTTCCCGCGTGTTCGGCACCTGCCCATCGTGCAGGTCAACCAGCATGCGGCAAGTGGCCATGATGTTTTTTGCCTTGCTATGATAAAGCCCTATGCTTTTGATATGGCGTTCAAGGCCTTCCAGCCCCAGCGCCAGTATTGCCTGCGGCGTATTGGCCAGCGGAAAAAGCTTGGCAGTTGCAAGATTCACGCCTTTATCAGTGGCTTGTGCGGAGAGAATGACCGCTATCAGCAGTTCGAAAGTGCTGCGATGCACCAGCTCGGTGGCAGGCTCAGGAATGGCAATGGCAAGACGCCGAAAAATCTCGCGGCGCTTGTCTGCGTTCATGGAGTAGTGAGATTAGTGACTGGCTGCAAGTGTGGCAGGCGCGGTCGGCTGCGCGGCAGACTTGCGCTGTTCCAGCCAGCTGCGCGTGGCAATCAGCATACCCAGGCCAAGAAAAGCCCCAGGCGGCAATATAGCCAGCAGGAAGCCGTGATAGCCCGGCAGCACCGTCAGCGTCAGCACTTTGGCCCAAGGTCCCAAGGCTAGATCGAAGCCGGAGAACAGTGTGCCTTTGCCTACCAGCTCACGAATTCCGCCCAACAGTGCCAGCACCAGCATCAAACCTATGCCCATCATGAAACCATCCAGCATGGAAGGTATGGTCGGGTTCTTGGCGGCAAAAGCTTCCACTCGCGCCAACACGATGCAATTGGTAACAATGAGCGGGATAAAAATCCCCAACACCTTGTGCATGGGGTTGGCAAAAGCATTCATGCCAAGATCAATCACCGTCACCAGCGCGGCAATAATCAGAATGAACACAGGAATGCGGATCTCCTCAGGCACCAAGCGCCGTACCGGCGACACGGAGCCATTGCTGAACGCCATGACGATTGCAGTCAAGAGCCCGAGCGAAAACCCATTGACCACCGAGCTGGTCACCGCCAGCGTCGGGCATAGGCCCAGCAACTGGACAACGCCAGGGTTCTGCTTCCATAAGCCGTTTTCGGCAATCTCTTTATAACCTGCCATTATTTTTCTCCTGCTACTGCTTGCGCAAACAGCGCATCCTGATGTTCATGATAATACTGCAATGCCTGATGTACCGCTTTAACTACCGCCCGCGGGGTAATGGTAGCGCCTGCCATGTAATCAAAACTGCCGCCGTCTTTTTTCACTTTCCATTGCTCGTCTGCTATTTTGGCTAGCGATTGCTTATCAAAGTTCCTTATCCAGTTACTGTGCGCGATGTCAATATAATCACCCAAGCCAGGTGTTTCCTTGTGTGCCAGCACGCGCACACCGACAATCGTGCCATCCAGGCCTATCGCCACCAGCAGCTTGATATCGCCACTATAGCCATCCGGCGCGGTGACTTCCAGAATCACCGCAGATGGCTGCCCGGCCTTGCGCGCGCGATGGGCCTCCGTTTCTGTTGCATTTCCCAGTGGGCCACC
>JADGRN010000167.1 GCA_017880825.1 Methylophilaceae bacterium
TGACCTTCAATCAAACCATTACCCGTCGTTCCACCTGCCTTAGTACCGCCAGTAAGGTGTGTTGCGGCATTAGCATCATCACCTGGCAGCGCTTTATATTTGTCTTGATATCCATAAATATAAACCTGGATATTTTTGAAGTCGCTAGCCATGTTTTTAACTTTGGCGCTGTTGATTAGTTCCTGACCTTTAAGCACACCACCCAAGAGCAGGCCGATAATCACCAGTACAATAGCCAGTTCAATTAGAGTAAAACCTGCTTGTTTTTTCATTATGCTATCCTCTCATCAAGATCGCGCTGACTTTGGATTCTTAACCTAAGTTTCGCTTTAAGTTGTCAAAAAATATATGCAAACTATATACCACATGAATAAATAACTGCAACTAAATGTTTTAGCTTAAATTAATTTTATATTTAGTTGTCAGGCAAGCCAAAAATTGTCGGGGTTTCGACTATATTGACCATATTCATGATGTCTCTACGCTCATACGTCACTAATTTCTTTTCCGTCCGACATGCTTTTCAGGCAGCGAAACAGTAATGGGTATTAGGGCTGATGCTGCTGTCTTTGCATGGCGTTGTATTGTGGGGCTTTAGTTCACCGCTGAGCAAAGCTTTAGTGCTTACGCATTATGGCCTGTTTCTGCTATGGCAGCCCATCTGGCGCACCAAAATTAACCTCTCGTTTACTGCCGTTACGCTTTTTTTGGCGGGAGGGTGCTGATGATTTTCTTGGTGATATTATACTTGAGCACAGTGCCGATGATCGAAGCAATGCCCAGCGCGGTCAGCAAGCTAACGGCGAAACGCATGGCGCTGAAAAGTTCGTAGATGCGTTTGGAAAAGGACTGGGATGCCTGATTCATGCTTGACTTATCGACTGACCATTTATTGACAGGCCTAAAGAGAGATCTACCAAAAGTTAAGGGTGGCTGGTGCCACCCTTAACGCTACAGCATAGCAACGGTTGTCCGCTTACCTTAAACCCTGAATATAATCCGCCACTGCAGCCATATCCTGATCCGACAGCTTGCCCGCAATAGTGCGCATCATCTTGGCGCCATCGTTGGCCCGTTCGCCGCTGTGGAAAGCCTTAAGCTGGGTTACCATATATTCAGCATGCTGCCCTGCCAAGCGCGGGAATTGCACCGGAATACCGGCACCGTTAGGGCCGTGGCAGGAAGCGCAGGCCGGAACACCGATACCGGGAATACCGCCCTTAAAAATCTTCTCGCCAACAGAGCCTGCACCGTTACTTTTGGCCGCGGCAAGCTTGGCGGTCTGGGAGCCGAAGTAAGCGCCCAGGTTTGTCATGTCCTCTGGCGAAAGCGCGGCCGCCATGCCCGACATGATGGGGTTCTTGCGCGCGCCAGATTTAAAATTGCTGAGCTGTTTGGTAATGTATTCCGGATGCTGACCGGCAAGTTTTGGATACATCGCGACCACGCTATTGCCATCTGCGGTATGACAAGCGACACAAACCTGGGTGGCCATCGTTGTGGCCTTGGCAGCATCATCCGCCGCCTGAGCGGATAAGGCTGCCAGCAGACCTATCACGAGCGCTATAGTTTTACGAAAATTCATGCCCTGCTCCCAAATTGCTAAAAGTCTGCCAAATTACTTTAAAGTCCGCTGCAAGGCTTATTATTTTATCGAAATTTACCATATCGTGGTAGCATTTTCGCCCACTTGCCCTGCTTGGTTCTTGCCGCATTCAAAAAAGAACAAGTCGAGAATGCCATAACGAGGACATTACAATTTAGTACGGTAAGTTGTTGAGGACTAATCCAACACAGTTATCGCTTGATTACGAAAGAACCATGCCTTTATTTCAGAACGCTGAATTTTATATATCCGCCCACAACCTGCGCGATTTACCACCGCCCAGCGGAATTGAGGTTGCCTTCGCTGGCAGATCAAACGCCGGAAAGTCCAGCGCGCTCAACACCCTGGCCAATCACAACCGCCTGGCCTATGTCAGCAAACAACCTGGCCGCACGCAGCTCATCAATTTTTTCAGCCTGGGCGGCAACCGCTATCTGGTGGATTTGCCCGGCTATGGCTATGCCAAAGTGCCAGAGGCTCTGCGCAAGCATTGGCAAATGACGCTTTCCAGCTATCTGTCACACCGCACCACGCTCACTGCGCTGGTGCTGGTGATGGATTGCCGCCATCCGTTCACTCCACTTGACCGGCAGATGCTGGATTGGTTCTGCCCGAGCGGCAGGCCGGTACATGTGCTGCTGACCAAGTCCGACAAACTATCGCGTAATGCCGCCAACCAGACGCTGCTGGCGGTGCGTAAACAACTGAATGAAGGTTGGGGTAACTGCACCATTCAGCTGTTTTCCAGCTTAAAAAAACAAGGCGTGGAAGAAGCCGAAGCAATTATAGGGAAGTGGCTATTTACGGACGAAGATCAAATCCCAGACGTCGTGGCCTAGCTTCAAGCCGCGCTGCTCGAACTTGGTGAGCGGCCGATAATCCGGCTGCGGTGCATACCCCGGCGCAGTGTTCGACAACTGCGGCTCGGCTTGCAGAATCTGCATGGCCCATTCGGCATACTCCTGCCAGTCTGTCGCTACATGAATGTAAGCACCCGCTTTGAGCTTGCGGCATAGCAAGGCGACGAACTCCTGCTGGATCAGCCTGCGCTTGTGATGGCGCTTCTTCGGCCAAGGGTCGGGGAAGAAAATATGCACACCATCCAGGCTGGCATCGGCAATCATGTGCTGCAAGACTTCCACCGCGTCATGCTGGATCAGGCGCAGATTGTTCAGCCCCAGCTCCTGAACTTGCCGGAGCAGGCTGCCAACCCCCGGCGTATGCACCTCGATACCAAGAAAATCCTGCCCTGGATGACTTTGCGCAATACTTGCGGTGGTCTCGCCCATGCCAAAACCAATCTCCAGAATCTTCGGCGCTTCACGGCCAAACAACTGGTTTAGATCAAGACGTTGCTCGGCATAGGCCACGCCAAACAGCGGCATGCCAGAATCAATCGCACGCTGCTGCGCGTCAGTCAAGCGCCCTTGGCGCAACACAAAACTGCGGATCGGGCGCTTCTTGGGATGTTCCATCTATGGCTATCCGTAAGGAGTTACGAGGGGTTCAATATCAAGGGCGGGATTATACGCTAGACACCAAAGTGTCTTGCCAACCGACTCAAAGTGTATGGCTTCTATCGCCGCTACTGAAGCCGAGCATGCCTTGCGGCAAATCCTTGCTCAGCGCAATCACTTTGAACAGTTCGCCCATTTCCGCAGGCGAAAGCAGCTTTTGCGCTTGCGCTGCCAGTGGCAGATAAGCCGCCACGTCACTCGGCGAAACTTGGGTGAGTAAATCTGTAATGCCGCAATTGATGAGAAACTGCGCCTGACTGCAATAGCCTTGCAATTGAAGGCCGTGCGCTACGCCAGTTTCAGCCAGCGCGGTAAAATCCACATGCGCGGTGATGTCCTGCAGGCCGGGATAGAGAAATGGGTTGTCATGTGCACGCTGGCGATAATGGCACATCAGCGTGCCGCTACTGCGTTGAATATGGTAGTACTCACGACGCGGAAAGCCATAATCAATGAACATCAGAGCGCCACGCTGCAGTATGCTGGCGAGACTGGCAACGAGGCCAGTGGCTGCAGGGCAGATTTCGGTGACATAGCCCTGAGGTAATTGCAGCTTATCAGCAAAATCAAACACATGGCCTGATGTTATTGGCCGCTCCAGCCAGGTGAACCCATGCGCCTCCCATCCGACCCCACGCTCATGGAGGCCGTTGCTATTTGCGCCAACGATATGTACCGGTAAGGCATCCAGCACCTCGTTGCC
>JADGRN010000168.1 GCA_017880825.1 Methylophilaceae bacterium
GAAAGAAGCAATCATGGCCGAACCCGTAACTCGTCCGCGTCGCAGAAAACCGCTCATCAAGCCCGGCTTGAAGGAGCGCAGCATTTATTTGCTGCCCAATCTGTTTACCACGGCAGCACTGTTTGCCGGATTTTATGCCATCGTGCAAGCCATGAACGGGCATTTCGAACACGCTGCCGTGGCGATTTTTATTGCCATGGTACTGGATGGGCTGGATGGACGCGTGGCGCGCCTGACCAAAACGCAGAGTGCGTTTGGCGCCGAATACGATAGCCTGTCCGATATGGTGTCATTTGGTGTGGCGCCGGCACTGGTGCTGTATGTGTGGGCGTTGCAGCCGATGGGGAAATTGGGCTGGATTGCTGCCTTTATTTACTGCGCCTGCGCCGCACTGCGCCTGGCGCGCTTTAATACCAAGCTCAATGAAAGCGACAAGCGCTATTTTCAAGGCTTGCCAAGTCCAGCCGCTGCCGCCTTGCTGGCGGGCCTGGTATGGGTATCCTTTGATAATGGCGTAAGTGGCGCGGCGATTTATTTCGGTTGGCTGCAAGTGAAGTGGCTGGCGTGGGCCGTCACCTTGTTCGCCGGGCTTTCCATGGTGAGTGATTTGCGCTTCTACAGCGGCAAAGACATCAACCTGCGCCACAGCGTGCCGTTTGTGGTGGTGCTTCTGATCGTGTTGGGTATCGTGCTGATTTCTTACAGCCCGCCGGAGGTGCTGTTCATCGTCGTACTGTCTTATGGTCTCTCCGGCTACGTGATGTGGGCAACCAACAAGCTGGGAAAGCGTCAATCAAAAATTGAGGAATGATGACAACAGCTTGCGCTGATTACCAAAAAGATTTATATTTCGCGCACTATGTTTTTCAACCGCACCAACACGTTATCTTCCCCGCATCACGGCCTATTGCTGGCCGGCCTGCTGCTGCGCCCGGCGCGCTAAAAACCCCCACACAATCCAGCATCACCCCAGTCTCGTCATGCGATGCATATGACGATGAGAGTCTATTTTTACAGACATCATATTGATGGAAATAAAAGCCATGAAAAACAAGCAATTGATCATATTTGATACGACGTTGCGCGACGGCGAGCAAAGTCCGGGCGCGGCGATGACCAAGGAAGAAAAAATCCGCATCGCGCGGCAGCTGGAAAAGCTTGGCGTGAACATTATCGAGGCGGGATTTGCCGCCGCCAGCCCCGGCGATTTTGATGCGATTTACAGCGTTGCCGGCGTCATCAAGAATTCGACGGTATGTTCACTGGCGCGTGCCAGCGAGAACGATGTGCGCCGCGCCGGCGAAGCCATCCAGCCTGCCATGCAGCACGCGCAAAAGAATGGCCGCATTCACACCTTTATCGCCACCAGCAAGATCCACATGGAGAACAAGCTGCGCATGACGCCGGACCAGGTGGTCGAGCGTGCGGTGCAGGCGGTGAAATGGGCACTGGAATATACCGATGACGTGGAATTTTCTGCGGAAGACGCGGTGCGTTCCGACATGGATTTTCTGGTGCGTGTGTTTGATGCGGTGATTCAGGCCGGTGCCACGACCATCAACGTGCCGGACACGGTGGGTTATTCCATCCCCGCCTTGTGGGGTGAACGCATGCAGCAGTTGATTGCGCGCGTGCCTGATTCCGACAAGGTGATCTGGTCCACCCATTGCCACAACGATCTTGGTATGGCGGTGGCGAATTCACTGGCTGCCGTGATGGGTGGCGCGCGCCAGGTGGAATGCACCATCAATGGCCTGGGCGAGCGCGCAGGCAATGCCAGTTTGGAAGAAATCGTGATGGCGGTGAAAACCCGTCGCGATGTGTTCAATCTGGAAACGCGCATCGACACCACACAGATTGTGCCGACTTCCAAGATGGTTTCCAGCATCACCGGCTATCCGGTGCAGCCGAACAAGGCCATCGTCGGCGCCAATGCCTTTGCCCACGAATCCGGCATTCATCAGGATGGCGTGCTCAAGCACAGGGAAACCTACGAGATCATGCGTGCCGAAGATGTGGGCTGGAATGCCAATAAACTTACTTTAGGCAAGCTCTCCGGCCGTAACGCGTTCCGCAGCCGTTTGGGGGAATTGGGCATTACGCTGGATGGCGAAGAAGCACTCAATACCGTTTTCGCGCGCTTCAAGGATTTGGCCGACAAGAAATCGGAAATTTTCGACGAGGATTTACAGGCATTGGTCAGCGATGAATTCGTCAGCAATACGCCGGAACTGTTCAAATTGGTATATTTGCAGGTGTGTTCGCAGACGGGTGAGATTCCGCATGCGATTGTCACCATCACCGAAAGCGGCAGCGAAAAACGTGCCGAAGCGGATGGCGGCGGCCCGGTGGATGCCTCGTTCAAGGCGATTGAGAGCATCGTCAACAGCGGCGCCGAGCTGCAGTTGTATTCGGTGAATAACATCACCAGCGGCACCGATGCGCAGGGTGAGGTGACGGTGCGCCTGTCCAAGGGCGGCCGCATAGTTAACGGCCAGGGTGCGGATACCGATATTGTCATCGCCTCGGTCAAGGCTTATCTGAACGCGCTGAACCGGCTTTATTCGAAAATGGAGCGTGCTCATCCGCAGATTTAGGCGTTGAAAAAATAATCTCGGGTAATTTCGGCACGAGGGCGTGCCTCCTACAAATGCAGTAGGAGCGGCGCCTCGCCGCGATGACTTAAAGCAAAGGCTTCCCTAACGTGCATAAACAAACTGGCCAGCGACTGCTTATATTACTGGCGCTGGTAGCCCTGTATTTCTTTTGGGGCGCTACCTATGTTGCCATGCGTATCGCCATCGATAGCTTCCCGCCTTTCATGATGGCGGCGCTGCGCTTCCTCGTCGCTGGCGGCTTGCTTTATGGCTGGCTGCGCTTGCGTGGCAGCCCAGTCCCAAACCGTGCCGAATGGCTGGGGGCAGCGGCAGTGGGCACTTTGCTGCTGGTATTCGGTAATGCGGCCGTAGCTTATGCGGAGCAAACCGTGGCAAGCGGTGTGGCGGCACTTGGCATCGCCACCGTGCCGCTGTGGATGGCACTTTTTTCCGGCTTGTGGGGGCAGTGGCCAAACAGGCGCGAATGGCTGGGTATTGTCATCGGGATGACGGGGGTAGTGGTGCTTAACCTAAGTGCCAACATGCAAGCCAGCCCACTGGGTGCGGGATTGATCCTGCTTGCCGCGGCTTCCTGGGCGTTTGGCTCGGCCTGGGGTAAACGTCTGCCCATGCCTGCGGGTGTTATGGCCAGTGCAGCGCAGATGCTGGCGGGTGGTGCCGTGCTGGTGGTTGTCAGCCTGATCAGTGGCGAGCAATGGACGACTACTGTGCCCAGTTTGAAGTCCGTGACGGCTATCGCCTATCTGGTAGTATTCGGCTCGCTGGTGGCATACAGCGCTTACCTGTATCTGCTGAAAACTGTGCGTCCGGCATTGGCCACCAGCTATACTTTTGTTAATCCGCTAGTCGCCATATTCCTCGGCGTGTGGCTGGCGGGTGAGCATATCAGCGGCTATGAATATGCCGCGCTGGCGATTATTGTGACGGGTGTGTTGCTGGTGCTGCCATTCAAGCGCAGCAACTGATATTTCAATTTTAGTTTGGAGTGTGCTTTGCATCTGGCTTTATTTGATTTGGATAACACCATTTTAGCGGGAGACAGCGATTTTCAATGGGGGCAGTTTCTCATTGAGGAAGGTTTGCTCGACCATGAAACCCATCTCGCCAAGAACCTGCAGTATTACGAGGATTACAAGGTGGGCAAGCTGGATATTGTTGCTTTCCTGAAATTCCAGCTCAAGCCATTGAGCGAACATCCGC
>JADGRN010000169.1 GCA_017880825.1 Methylophilaceae bacterium
GAAGGCGGCATCGCCAACATGAACTATTCCATTTCCAACAACGCGGAATACGGCGAGTATGTGACCGGCCCCAAGGTGATTAACGACGAATCGCGCTGGGCGATGAAGGAAGCGCTGGCCGCCATCCAGAACGGTGAATACGCCAAGAAATTCATCCTCGAAGGCCGCACCAACTATCCTGAAATGACGGCACGCCGCCGCTTGAATGCCGCACATCCGATTGAGCAGGTTGGTGCCAAGCTGCGCGGCATGATGCCCTGGATTGCCAAAACCAACTTGGTGGACCAATCCAAGAACTAATGCATGGCTAAATCCTGATGCATCGCTAAATCCAAAGAGGGGCAAGACGTCACGTCCTGCCCCTTGATTTTTTGAGGACTTAATCTTTGAACACCAATAATACCGGCAAGTACTACCCACACCCCATCCTGGCCCGCGAAGGCTGGCCATTCATCGCTATCGCACTGATAGTTTCAGTTGCGGTCAGCCTGTGGTGCGCTGCCTGGTCCATCCCTTTTTGGATTATCACGATTTTTATCGTGCAATTCTTCCGCGATCCGGCACGCGCAGTGCCGCAGCAGGACGGCATTATCACTTCCGCCGCCGACGGCAAAGTGATTGCGGTAGAGAAAGCTTACGACGAGTATCTGAAACGCGAGGCGCTTAAAATCAGCGTGTTCATGAATGTATTCAATGTGCACTCCAACCGCAGCCCGGTGGATGGTACGGTACAGCAGGTCTGGTACAAACGCGGGCGCTTTTTCAATGCGGCGTTGGCCAAGGCTTCGCAGGAAAACGAGCGCAATGCGCTATGGATCAAGACCAAGGATGGACAGGATGTAACCTGCGTGCAAATCGCCGGGTTAATCGCGCGCCGCATTTTATGTTATGCGCCTACCGGGACAGTCCTGAGCAAAGGCCAGCGCTATGGCTTCATCCGCTTCGGCTCGCGCGTCGATATTTATTTGCCGTTGACGGCAAAAGTGAAAGTGGCTCTGGGTGATAAAGTGAGTGCAGGCGCAACCATACTGGCCGAATTGTAATACCAGGCTAAATAGTTGGATTTTCGCGGCGAGGGCGCCGCTCCTACAACCAGTTTGATGCGGTTCGCGTAGGAGGCACGCCCTCGTGCCGATGGATTTTCGCGACGAAGGCGTCGCTCCTACAACCAGATGGATTTTCTGACCGCGCTTATATACTCGTGACGCTATGCTGAATACGCTGGCGATGATGGTCATGGGCGCCTAGATGGCCTGACAGCTCGTTCAAGGCCATGCGGTAAACCTGGCGCTTGAATTCAATCACGCTGTCCAACGGCACCCAATACTCGCTCCAGCGCCACGCATCGAACTCCGGATGCGGCGTCGCACGCAATGATACGTCGCAATCACGCCCCACCATGCGCAGCAGGAACCAGATTTGCTTTTGCCCTTTGTAACTGCCGCGCCATTCGCGCTTGATCCAGTTGGTCGGCACCTCATAACGCAGCCAGTCCCTGGTACGCGCCAAAATGCGCACGTGCTCCGGATGCAGCCCGACCTCCTCCATCAGCTCCCGGTACATGGCCTGCTCCGGCGTTTCGCCGTGCTTGATGCCACCCTGTGGAAACTGCCAGGAGTGCTCACGAATGCGCTTGCCCCAAAACACCTGATTGTGGGTATTGCATATAATAATCCCCACATTCGGTCGATATCCATCGCGATCTAACATGACAGAAAAACCTTATATATTTAGTGTGATTTTTTCATATTTTGGCGGCGATGGAAAGACGTGAATGCATATCATTGTATTGCCTTGACGCTATTTGTTGGCGCCGCTTATACTGGCGTGTCAACCGCAGGGCGGTTACTGGCGTTTTTCTCTCCACTATTCACTCACATTTATCCAAGATATTCTCATTGAAATCACTATCGTATATTGCATTAATTGTGACTTTTTTCTGCAGTCTGCCATGTTTGGCGGCAGAGCATGCCTACATTACCAATCAGGGCAGCAACAATGTCTCGGTGATTGAGCTTGGCAACAATCGAGTGATTGCGACTATTCCGGTAGGCAAGGCACCGGTGGGCGTTGCTGTCTCAACCAAGCTAAAGCGTGTTTATATTTCGAATGTAGATAGCCAGTCGATTTCGGTGATTGATAGCACCAACAATACGGTGATTGAAGAACTTGCCTTGAAAGGCTCGCCGGTCGGCTTGGCCCTGGCACCAGATGGCTCTGTGCTTTACGTTGCTGACTGGTTTGCAGATAGCGTGCTGGCCATCAATACCGCCGACCTGCAACAGCAACGGCAAATTGCCATCGGTAAAGCGCCTGCAGGCATGGTGGTCAGCCCGGATGGAAAGCGCCTGTATACAGCCAACCGTGACAGCAACGACGTCGCCATCATTGATACTGCCAGCCTACAAGTGTTGTCGCGCATCCCGGTAGGCACGCACCCTTTTGGCCTCGCCCTCAGCCCGGACGGGGCACGGCTGTATGCCGTCAATGTCAAAGCCAATAGCGTTTCGGTGATTGATACTTCTACGATCAAGGTAATTGCCACAGTAAAAGTGGGCGAGCATCCCTACTGTGCCACAGTGAGTGGCGATGGCGCCAGCGTTTACGTCACCAATACACAAGGAGATAGCGTGACAGTAATTGATGCGACCAATAAGCGTGTTATTGCTACAATTGCAGTAAATGCCTTCCCTGAAGGCATTAGCTACGATCAAGCCAGCCATCAGGTGTACGTTGCCAGTTGGGCTGACGACAAGGTTTCAGTGATAGACGCCTCGACCAATCGACTTGTCGCGAGCATTCCTACCGGCGCGAGAAGCCGGGCTTTCGGTCAGTTCATTGGCCAAGCGGCGCGTTGAATAAAGAATCCTTGGGAATTCAATTTTTGTTAACTATGGAGAAACTTGCATGAAGAAGTTACTGGCACTTATCGCGATTGCCATGCTACCGCTCACTGCGGCCGCACACGGGCCATCCTCTCAGAAGGTTGAAAAAACTATTGTCATCAAAGCTGATCCAGCCAAGGTATGGGCGCTGATCAAGGATTTTGGCAACATGCAAAAATGGCATCCGGCCGTAGCCAGCGATAAACTGGAGACCAAAAAAGATGAAAACGGCAACGACAGCACTTTTCGTTTGCTGACACTTAAAGATGGCGGCACCATCTACGAAAAACTGCGAAATGTGGATGATGCAGGCATGCAGCTCAAGTATGAAATTGTAGAGGGGGTACTGCCGGTCAATGATTACTATTCCATCATGACGGTCAAGGCGGGCCCGGGCGCTGGCGAAAGCACCGTGACCTGGATGGGGCGCTTCTACCGCAAGTACATGCTGAATCCACCAATCCCGCCCGGCCAGGACGACCAGAGCGCGATTGATGCCGTCACTGGTGTTTACGACAGCGGCCTGGCCAATCTGAAAAAGGTCGCTGAAGGGCAGAAATAGTCACTTTGTGACATTTTTTGTCAGTGTTGTAACAACAAGGGCGGCTTAATAACCGCCCTTCCGCTTGCCAGCGCCTAGGTTTATGTGAATAATGCATTCTGGCATGGCGCTTGCTCTATTCTAAGGCACGCACTGCCTCAGGGCAGGCTAAACAACCTAAACTTTTGCAAAAGGGGTTTCAAAATGAAGAAGCAAGTACAACAGGGTTTTACCCTGATCGAACTGATGATCGTGGTCGCGATTATCGGTATTCTGGCTGCGGTTGCAATTCCGGCTTATCAGGATTACACCGTCAAGGCCAAGGTGCAGGAGGGCGTCAGCCTGGCCAGTCCGTCATTGACCGCTTTGGGTGTAGC
>JADGRN010000170.1 GCA_017880825.1 Methylophilaceae bacterium
GGTGCTGCTGGAGGACTTGAACGAAAATCTGCAACAGGCGATTGCCCAAGCCGAAATAATTGGCAATAAAATCCTTGCTGAGATCAGCAGGCCATATCAATTGGCCAGTCATAACTACAGTAGCTCTGGCAACATCGGTGTCACCATGTTCGATGGTGGAAAGCACAAGTTTGATGAACTGATGGAACAAGCGGATATCGCGCTGTATCAAGCCAGGCAAAGCAAAGAAAAGCAAAGCGGACACAAGAACATTGTGTTTTTCAACTCCGGTATGCAGAAGAAGTAGTTCAGATTAACTCAGGAATATCAAAACGCATGTTTAAGCACTGAGTTTTCTTGACGCGGCACGGATGCTGATGATACCGCTGATGATGATGAGCAGAACCGCCAGCCAGCGATCTGCGGACAGCGTTTCGCCCCACAATACAATGCCAAACAAGCTGGCCAGCACCACCGTGCTGTAGGCCAGACTGCCGACTACCAGCGGATCGCCGGTGCGGTAAGCGCGGGTCATGGCCAGTTGGGCGATGGTGGCAGATACGCCTATGCCAAGTAGCAATGGTAAATCCTGCCAGGCCAGTGGGCTGAAGTGATGCAGCAGCATCCATAACCCGCCGCCGATGGTGCATACCAGTGTGAAGTAAAACACCGTGCGCCAGTCCGGCTCACCGGCACGCCCCAACTGGATGACGTTGAGATATACCACGCCGGCCAGAACGCCGGAGAGTAATCCCAGTGTGCCTGCAATCAACTCATCCGCATGCAGGCTGGGTTTGAGCAGCAGTGTGACGCCGATAAAGCCCAGGATAATCGCGCCTATCAGTAATTTCCTTGGCCGTTCATGCAGAAAAAATGGCGTCAGCATCGCCATAAACAACGGCGAGGTGTAGTTCAGCGTGACAGCGGTAGCCAGAGGAAGCGCAGCTATCGCGTAAAAGAACAGCAGCAGCGAGATAAAGCCGAGTATGGCACGCGACATTTGCTTGCCCAGCATCGGTGTGGCGAGCGGCCATCGCCGGATTCTGGCCAAAACGATAATCGCCATCAGGCCAAAAAACGAACGGTAAAATACCAGTTCGGCACTGGAGAATTTATGCGCGCCTATCTTGACCAGTACGCCCATGATGGCAAAAAATAGTCCGGCGACCAGCATCCAAAGGCTGTCTAATTTACGCCGGTTCACAAATGGCTATCGAGTTGAGCGTGCATCCAGCGGTGGAAGTGTTCCAGCCCGCTTTCCATCGGGCGCTGGTAAGGCCCGCGTTCATCAATCCCCTGATTATGGAGCGCGCTGCGGCCATCGTGCATGCGTTGACAGATTTCCTTATCTTCAAGCGCGGTTTCCTGATATGCCGCTTGCCCCGCTTCCATGAACTCACGCTCGAATAAAGCGATGTCTTCCGGGTAGTAAAACTCGACGACATTGCTACAGGCATTCGCCCCGCGCGGGATAAGATGAGAAACCACCAGTACTTGCGGATACCACTCGACCATGAGGAACGGGTAATACATCAGCCAGATAGCGCCATATTTGGGTGATTGGCCATTACCGTACTCCAGCACTTTTTGTTGCCAGCGCTGATAAACTTCAGAACCGGATTTTTTCAGCGCCTGTTTGATGCCAACCGTCTGCACGCTATAGCACTCGCCGAATTCCCACGTTAGCTGTTCGCAATCAACAAAATTGCTGAGACCAGGATGGAACGGGCCGACATGGTAATCCTCCAGATAAACTTCGATGAAAGTCTTCCAGTTGAAGTTGTATTCATCCACCATCACCCTGTCCAGCATGTAGCCGTTGAAGTCAAAGTCTTGTTTGCAGCCAAGTTTACTCAGATCTTTGGCAATGTCGCGCTGGCTTTCGAACAGTAAACCGTTCCAGTTTTGCAGCGTGCTTTTATTCAGGTGCAGGCAGGGATTTTCAGGGAAATGTGGTGCGCCCAGCAATTCACCCTGCAAATTGTAAGTCCAGCGGTGCAGCGGGCAAACGATGTGCTGGGTATGGCCTTTGCCGTTCAACATCAGCGCCTGCCGATGCCGACAGACATTGCTGATCAGCTCAATACCATGATTGTTATGCACCAGAGCCTTGGCGTTGTTTATCCATTCCAGCGCGTAGTAATCGCCACGATTCGGCACCATGAGCTCGTGGCCGACGTAACGCGATGTTTGTGGAAACAGCCGCTTTTGTTCGAGCGCATAAATCGCCGGGTCTACATACCAAGAGACGGGAAGTTGCGCGATAGATGGCCGTTTGAAGGGCGAGATTGCAGCTAGATTTGCCATAATGATGAAACGTTCTTGATCAGAAAATGCTGATATACAGCCTAAATTTCATGAACCAGCGATTTTGCCCGAACCCTGATTTTTTTCAAAGAGAATCTTGGTCAACAGCTCCATTTGGCTGGTAGCAACGGCGTATTAGTCATGGCCGTTTCTTGCCAAATCGACGGTTTTGCGATAACCTCAACGCGATTGATATAAAAAGAATTTTTACAAGGAGACTGTCTATGAAAACCCCACTGGATTCCATTTTGGGAACCATTATTTCCGGTTTCGTGCTGACGCTGGTTCTCTACTTCGTTGTTAAAAACTTTATTTTGGCGGGGGTTTAAATCATGGACATGGTTCCTGCAATCGCCCGCTGGGTGCATTTTTTAGCCGGTATCACCTGGATCGGCTTGCTCTACTACTTCAATTTTGTGCAAGCGCCTGCGCTAGCCGCTGCTGCTGCGGATAAGGAGGGGCCAGGAGGTGCGGGGATTACCAAGTATGTTGCCCCACGCGCGTTGCTCTGGTTCCGTTGGTCGGCTGTGGTCACCTGGCTGGCCGGCGCTGCATTGCTTGGTGCGAATTTCGTTCCAGCCTTCACCTTGCAGCCCGGACTCGCCGGTATTGGCGTTGGTGCATGGCTGGGTACCATCATGCTGTTTAACGTCTGGGTGTTGATCTGGCCAAATCAGAAGAAGATTCTCGGCATAGTATCCGCGACTGATGATGAGAAAGGCAAGGCACGACGTATTGCTTTCCTGGCTTCACGCACCAATACCATGCTGTCGATCCCGATGTTATTCTTCATGGCTAATGGCATGACACACAAAGCACTCATCGGATTGTAATCCAAGAGACTTATGCTGCACGCGGCGGCATTTGCCGCCGTTTTTTATTTTTGGGTAATTGAAATGCAACATTTGATGAATACCTACTCCAGGCAACCAGTCACATTTGTGCGGGGCGAAGGAGTCTGGTTATGGGATGATCAGGGCAACCGTTATCTGGATGCCCTGGCTGGCGTAGCTGTGAATGGTTTGGGCCATGCACATCCCAGGCTGCTCGCAGCGATTGCCGAACAATCGCGCAAGCTGATCCATGTTTCCAATATTTACCACATTGCCGAACAAGAACAGTTGGCCGATAAGCTGTGCGCGCTTTCCGGCATGGATAGGGTATTTTTTTGTAATTCAGGTTGTGAGGCCAACGAGGCTGCAATCAAGCTGGCGCGGTTGTATGGACATCAAAAAGGCATTGAGAGCCCGGAAATCATCGTCATGGAAAAAGCTTTCCATGGCCGTACCTTGGCGACCTTGTCCGCCACCGGTAATCGTAAAGCACAAGCAGGCTTCGAGCCGTTGGTAGGCGGTTTTGTGCGGGTACCGTTTGATGACTTGAGCGCCATACAAACTGTGGCTGCGCATCATCCGAATGTGGTGGCGATTCTGGTCGAACCGGTCCAGGGCGAAGGCGGCATTAACCTGCCGCATGACGCCAAGGAATATCTGCAGGGCTTGCGCAGTTTGTG
>JADGRN010000171.1 GCA_017880825.1 Methylophilaceae bacterium
AGGGATATCCGAATGCCTCTGGTCAGGGTCAATTGCATCGAATGTTGAACCAAGCAGATACAGCTTAATTGATGTGTTAGTCATCTTTAGCCGGATCAGTTTCCGTTTTCTTACCCCAGACATCGATGAAGACGCGCAATTTTGCACCCCAACCCAGGTTTTCATCCGACAGGGCATCAAGGAACGCCGAGAGGCGGCGGGATTTGACAATAGTGAGCAGCACCAGCGCCGTGGTTGGGATAAAGGCGAGCATGAAATACCATAGCTTGGTCAGCGGAGTATTGTCGGCCTCTGCGAACAAGTTCATACCGAGGATGCCGGTCACCACGGTTCCGATCAAGCCAAATGCGGTCACCACGGTGAGCCGCACGACGATCTCGGTATGCAATTTCGACTGTTCGCTGTCCAGGTATTGCGTCATGTCGAGAATGCGACGGCGAGTACGCTCGAACAGGTCGCCGGTTTCCAGATGGCGCAGCATCATGGTGAACAGATCGCGTGTCTGCGCCTGGTCCGACACCGCATGGAACCAGTAGCGATGGGTAAAGCGCAGAAAAATTTCCTGCGTGTGGTTGACACTGTTGCGAAATGCCCGAACCGATGCCGGGTCGTCGATATCGAGCCGGCTGATGGCGTGCACCAGCCGGTCGGAGAGCATGAGCAGCGCGGCCTTCTGGAAATGGGCGATCAGAAACAGCAGGAAGTATTGGTGGCGGAACTGGCTGACGACACCGGCTTCCTTGTCGGTAAACGTGGAATCCTCGGCACTGCCAATAACGATAAAGTTCTGGCCATTGCAGCTGAAGCGCATGTTATCCGGGCTTTGCTGCTGGCCGTCATGCCAGTGGCTGTCATAGCAGTAGCGGCTCTCGAAATCGCGCAGGAAGCCTTCGGAATAAGGCAGCGTGTTGGCATCGCCGGGACGGGTCACCAACCCCAGTCGGATCAGATCGCCGCGTGTCAATTGCGAGATGTTGTCGAGCGCCAGATAGCTCATCAGCGGCATACGCTGGTATTCAATCTCGCGATAGCGAATCTCGCCTTCCTGGTCGGAGTAATGCTGCACCAGCGGCTGCATCAGGTATTCCCAGTGCGACGCGATGCGTGGCACGCGCTGCTCACGCGCAAACTTGAGGTAGCGTTGCTTCTCCTCATAGTCGGAAGCAGCCAGCACCTCCCCATTTTTGTTCAGCCATTCTACCTTTTCCGCACAGTGCCCGCCGCGCCCGCTGGCTTCCCAGTGGCTGGGATAGGCGCGGCCAAAGCGGAACATGGTATTCTGAGCGCGCGCCAGGGGAAGCTGCTCGCCGAGCAGTTCGACGACCAGGATGGCCACGTCGATGTCGTAGAAAAAATACAGGTCAACGTGATCCACGCCGAAGGTCACCGGCTGCGGATCGTCACCGAACTTGATGCGGACGCCGGTGACATCACTACGGCTGAACACATGAATGGGCGAGGACCTATAGCTGCCATCGACCTCGCCCCGGATGCCTTCGCCATACAGGAAACGCTGGGCAAACGGCAGAAAAGTTACAAATTCCCGATAACGGCGCTCGCTGAACTGGGCACCAGCCGAGGTAAATTCATCCGAAACCGATTTCCACGGCGTTTTGCCGGCGGCGGCAACCAGGGATTGCCAATGCTGCTGGATTTTCTGGTCATCACCCTGCTGCATTAGCTGCACCGGCCACAGCACCACTTGGCGAAAACTGGCAACACTGGGTTGGTTCACGGCAGGCTTCATGGTGTTTGCTCCAGGATAGTGCCAGCCACGCCCCCGATTACGGTCGTTATGCATCTGCTCCCTCCTCCTTGAGGGAAAGGAGCCGGTTGGCTGCCGAGAGGAACAGGGCTGCGTTTGCTTAAGGTTTTGACTTGCACAGCAATCTTGTGAATAGCGTCTTGATTGTAGGCGATGATGTCAACACCGCGAGCGTTTCGTGCCGTAGGCATGACGTTCCAGCCACGCAGAGAAAGCTGATTGCAGCAATAGTACAGGCCGGCATTGCAGGTAAGTTGAGGGTCAAGCATCATGTATAAATGGCCAGCGTGGCGGCGAATTGAGCGTAACCCCGAGTGAATTGGATACACAGTGTATCGAAATTTGCGAGAGGGCGCAGCCACGTAGCTGGCCTACGTTCGAATGATTTGGTTCGAGCCCGGATTGGGAAGCCAGCTCAGGCTCGAACCCGAACGCCCGCTATGGGTCGAAACCGGAAGTCGGATCAAACACTGCCTGTCAGATCAAGTCTGGATTAGTGCAAGTAAAGGTTATTGAAAGAAGTCCTTAACCTTCGCCATCCAGGATTTTGCTTTTGGGCTGTGTTTGTCAGAGTCCAGTTGATTGATTTCTTCCATTTCGCGCAACAGTTCTTTCTGGCGTTCGGTGAGTTTCACGGGGGCTTCTACTACCACATGGCGCATGAGATCTTCATGCTCGTGAAATAACCGGGGCTAGCTCAACCCCATACCTCATTTGCAAATCCAAGCAAGACTAGCCACTGTTGCGAACAGTGGTGTCAGGCATAACGGGCGATTACGGGAAGGGCGGGATGGTTGGTTCGGTGCCCTCGCATTCAGCTTCGGGATGATGCTTCTTGACCAGTTGTTCGATTTCCTCGACGCGATCCCGCGGAACGTCGACCATCATCAAAAACTCACCTTTCTCGATAGCTTCCGCAAACTGCTCAATCTGCCGATTGCCGATGCTGCTGCCGACCATACTCGATGCAAAGGCACCGATGCCGGCGCCTGCCAGGGAGCTTGCCAAGACCGCCCCACCACCCAGCACCAGCCCACCCGGCAATGCCATCGCGACCAGCCCCATCAGGATGCCGGTAAGCCCGCCAAGCGCCATACCTTGCTCCAGCGCCGGGATGAAGTCGCTCTTTTGCATGAACGTTGCTTCCGGCAAGTCTTCTAGCGGGGTACCCCGTTTGGCCACAACGTGCAGGTGGCGTTCCTCAATCCGGGACAGCAAAAGGTCGTCAACGATCTTTTTGGTGATTTCTAGATTTGGGACCAAAAAATAAATGCGTTTCATGATTATTCCTCCACCTCAAGTTGAATTGCGTAATCTGCTGCCAAATGGTGAGCGGCAGGCCACAATAAATTCAGTCCCGCATCGGTCTTACAACTCCAGATGGCAAGCGTAAAATGCCCACCCATAGATTACCATCATTGCAGAAAACATCTTGATATTCAGGCAGATTAGTACCCAGCTTAAACTACTGGCTTATTGAAAGAAGTCTTTAACCTTCGCCATCCATGATTTTGCTTTTGGGCTGTGTTTGTCAGAGTCCAACTGATTGATTTCTTCCATTTCGCGCAATAATTCTTTCTGGCGTTCGGTGAGTTTCACGGGGGTTTCTACCATCACATGGCACATCAGGTCGCCGTGATCGCTGCTGCGCAGTGCTTTGATGCCCTTGCCGCGCAGACGAAATGTAGCGCCAGTCTGGGTTTCGGCCGGAATCTTCATCTTGGCATGGCCATCCAGTGTGGGAATTTCAATTTCACCCCCTAATGCTGCGGTGGTGAAGCTGATCGGCATTTCGCAATGCAGGTCTGCACCTTCGCGCTGGAAAATTTCATGCGGCTTGAGGTGCACGACCACATACAGGTCACCTGGACGGCCGCCATTAACGCCAGCTTCGCCCTCACCAGACAGACGAATACGATCGCCCTCATCCACGCCGGCTGGGATTTTTACTGACAGTGTTTTGTGCTGCTTGAT
>JADGRN010000032.1 GCA_017880825.1 Methylophilaceae bacterium
GGGTTTCATATCAAACCATTCTGCATAAACCTGTGACATTTGTTCAGTTTGTTCTCGCAAAATACCAGATAACGCAATTTCGCCATGCTGTTTGCAAATACCAGCCAGCGCAGGTGCCAGCACCGTCAATGCGCTGGAAAGAATGTTGGCCACCACCAGGTCGGCTTCAATCGCAGGCATCTGGTCGGGCAAGTAAAAATCTGCCAGCACCTTGTTGTTAGACGCATTGTAGCAGCTTGATTGTATGGCTTGCGGGTCGATATCCACGCCTACAACATTTGCCGCGCCTAGCTTCTTTGCGGCAATTGCCAGTATGCCGGAGCCGCAACCATAGTCCAGAACGCTGTGCTGAGGCCTTACATGGTCTGCCAGCCAAGCCAGGCAGAGATGGGTGGTGGGGTGGCTGCCGGTGCCAAAAGCCAGGCCAGGATCGAGCACGATGTTAATCGCCTCAGGCTGCGGAGCGCTATGCCAGGAAGGTACTATCCACAAGCCATCACGGATCCGGATCGGCTCAAACTGCGCTTGCGTGCTACGCACCCAATCCTGCTCGGCAATGGTTTCGGTGCTGCAGGCCAAATCATGCAGGCCAGTGAGTTGCCGCAGGGCATGCATGATGTCATGGACCACAACATTCTGCTCAAACAAGGCATGCACGATGTTGTGTTGCCAGATACCGGGAGGAGGGTCGCCCGGCTCGCCAAAAATGGCTTGCTCATC
Organism: Methylophilaceae bacterium; assembly: GCA_017880825.1. Taxonomy (GTDB): domain Bacteria; phylum Pseudomonadota; class Gammaproteobacteria; order Burkholderiales; family Methylophilaceae; genus JADGRN01. Next base: position 721 of record JADGRN010000032.1, read on the forward strand.
CGGGGTTTCGGCGTTGGCATCCTCAATACTGGCAGAAAGGGCGCCCAGTTCCATCAGGGCGTCACTCAGGACATCGGCAGTATCTGCACTGCCGGTTTCAATTCTAAGCGACAGCCAGGCCATTACTTGATGGTGATACCCAGTTTATTTTCCAGATAATGAATATTGGTACCGCCCTGATGAAACGCGGCATCAGCCATCAGATCAACATGCAGCGGGATATTGGTTTTAATGCCTTCCACCACCATTTCCGATAGCGCGATGCGCATGCGGGCGATGGCTTGCTCACGCGTATCGCCGTAGGTAATCAGCTTGCCGATCATCGAATCGTAGTACGAGGGCACCGTATAGTTCTGGTAGGCATGGGTATCAACGCGCACACCAGGACCACCCGGCATATGGAAGGTCGTAATGCGGCCAGGAGACGGTACGAAAGTGTAGGGGTCTTCGGCATTGAGACGACATTCCACCGCATGGCCACGGAACTGGATATCCCTTTGGCGGAACTTTAGCTTTTCACCCGCTGCAACGCGAATCTGCTGTTGCACAAGGTCTATGCCGGTAATCATTTCCGTCACCGGGTGTTCGACTTGCAAGCGGGTATTCATTTCAATGAAATAAAACTCATTGTTTTCATATAGAAATTCAAACGTCCCCGCGCCACGATAACCGATTTTGCGGCAAGCTTCGGCGCAGCGCGCGCCGACTTTGTCGCGCAGGCGTGTGCTGAGTCCAGGAGCGGGTGCTTCCTCAATGATTTTTTGATGGCGGCGCTGCATGGAGCAGTCGCGCTCACCCAGGAATACTGCATTACCGTGCTGATCAGCAAGCACCTGAATCTCGATATGCCGTGGCATCTCGAGATATTTTTCCATGTAAACCACGGGATTGCCAAAGGCTGCCTGCGCCTCGGCCTTGGTCATATTGACCGAGGCAATCAGTGCGGCCTCGGTGTGTACCACGCGCATGCCGCGTCCGCCACCGCCACCGGCGGCTTTGATGATGACCGGATAGCCGATATCTCTGGCGAAGCGCATGACTTCTTCAGAGTCTTCCGGCAGCGCTCCCTCTGAGCCAGGCACGCAGGGTACGCCGGCTTTTTTCATGGCATCTTTGGCACTAATCTTGTCGCCCATCAGGCGTATGGTGTCTGCGCGTGGACCGATGAAAACAAAGCCACTTTGTTCTACGCGTTCTGCGAAGTCGGCATTTTCCGAGAGGAAGCCATAGCCGGGGTGTATCGCTTCGGCATCGGTGACTTCAGCCGCGCTGATCACGGCCGGAATATTAAGATAACTTTGACTGGAAGGCGCCGGGCCTATGCATACTGATTCATCGGCCAGCTTGACGTATTTGGTTTCGCGGTCAGCTTCGGAATGCACGGCAACGGTCTTGATGCCCATCTCGCGGCAGGCACGCTGGATACGCAAGGCGATCTCGCCCCGATTGGCAATGAGGACTTTTTCGAACATAGCCACCCCGTTAGCCGATGATGAAAAGGGGTTCGCCGTATTCTACCGGTTGGCCGCTTTCCACCAGGATGGCCTTGATTACGCCAGCTTGATCCGCTTCGATTTCATTCAGCAGCTTCATGGCTTCGATGATGCAGAGAGTGTCGCCTGCGGCAACAGTGGAACCCACTTCAACGAACGCATTGGCGTCTGGAGAAGGGGTGCGGTAGAAGGTACCAACCATGGGTGATTTCACCACATGGCCTTCAATCTCGGGTGTGACAGGCTCGCTCAGCGCCACAGCAGGGCTCGCAGCAGTTTGCGCCGGGGGCATCATATGCATGGGCTGCATATACTGCATAGTTGTGTGCATGGGTTGCATGTGCCGACTGATACGGACTTTTTCTTCACCTTCGGTCAATTCCAGTTCGGATATGCCGGACCCCTCGACCAGGTCGATCAGTTTTTTAAGTTTGCGTAAATCCATGATTACCTCTATTTGCTTTTTATTGCACTGACGGCGTAATCAAGCGCTAATTCGTAGCCTTTAGCGCCAAGACCGCTAATCACACCAACCGCTATATCAGTGAAATAAGAATGATGGCGGAAAGACTCACGTGCTTGGACGTTGGAAAGATGTACTTCGATGAAAGGAATTTTAACTGCAGCCAATGCATCGCGCAATGCAACAGATGTATGCGTGAGCGCTGCCGGATTGATAATGACAAAATCAGTGCTTTTACCAGCTAATGACTGCACTTTACCGATAAGTTCGGCCTCGCTGTTGCTCTGAAAAGTTTCCAATGCAACATTTGCTGCCCCGGCCTGCTTGGTCAGTCGCTGATTAATGCTATCCAGCGTATCGTGCCCATAATGCTCGGGCTCGCGTAAACCAAGCAGATTGAGATTGGGGCCGTGCAGCACGAGCACGGACATTGAAGATTTGGCGGTCATTTCAAGTTGTTTTTCGCGGCTGATGACGACAATTCATGGCTGCAAGTTTGCCGCAATTAGAGGGTTGTTGTCCAGAGAATTGCCGAAATTTAGCGAAATTACCGGTTTTACAGATAGTTAACGAGCGCCAGTCAGTAATGGCTGCAAAGTTTGTTCCAACTGTTGCAGATTGATGCGGCCAAAGTAATTTTTTACTACATGGCCATCCGTTCCAAGAATGACGGTATAAGGCAGAACACCGCTATGATTACCCAGGCTTTGTGCCAGGTTCATGCCTTCAAAGTCGCCTACCAGTAAAGGGTAACTGACCGGCATGGCCTTGGAAAATTCCTTAACTTTGTCCAGTTCATCAGCGGCAATGCCCAGCACAACGACGCCTTGACCGCGGTATTTATCCTGTAACTGGGATAATTCCGGCATTTCTTCGCGGCATGGCGGACACCAGGTCGCCCAGAAATTCACCACCGCCACTTTGCCCTGCCATTGTTTGACCGCCTGTGTTTTGCCGGAAGGATCGGGCAAATTGGCCGCAAACAGTGCCTGCGTGGATAAGCTGCTGACATCAGCCCCATTCAATAGCGGCAACACGATGCGGCTGGTGATGATGGCTATCACAGCCACCACAACCAGAACAATCAGCACACGAGCGTAGGTGCGCATTCGCCTTCTTGGGCGGAATAAAGTCCGTTGAGGCTGACCAGGAATTTGTCTGCATCCTGATAACCTACCACTTTGAGAGGCGTGATTTCATGGCCTTGCTTATCGAAAAACAGGATACCGGGCGGGCCGAACAGGCCAAAGCGTGCCAGTAACGCGGCATCCTCCGCTGAGTTTTGGGTAACATCCGCTTGTAGCAGCACGGCATTTTGTAGCTGCTTTTGCACGCGCGGGTCGCTGAACGTGAACTGCTCGTACTCTTTACAGGAAACACACCAGTCGGCATAAAAATCCAGCATCACGGGCTTGCCCTGCGCTGCTTTCAAAGCAGTTTCAAACTCAGCCAGATTTTTCACACGTTGAAATGGCAGTTTGGCAACTTGTTGGGCGGATGCATTGCCCTGTAACCCAGCCAGCGGTTGCAATGGATTTTTACTACCCGACAGCGCACCCACCAGCAGGGCGATACCGCAAACCAGGGTAATGATGCCTACACCTTTCCACAGCTTTGCCCAGCCGCTTTTTTCATGCGGCAGGCTATCCAGCGCACGCAAGTAGATGGCGGAGACTATCAGCAACGTGGCCCATAACGCCAATTGCACGCCGACAGGAATCAGCGGTGCAATCAGCCAGACGGCGACGCCTAGCATTAACACACCGAAGAAATTACGTACGGCGCTCATCCACGGCCCGGCTTTAGGCAGCAATGCTCCGGCGGAAGCACCGACCAGCAACAAGGGCACACCCATGCCCATGGACAGGGCGAACAGGGCAACACCGCCCAGCAGTACATCATGGGTTTGGCCGATGTAGATCAATGCTCCGGCTAAAGGTGCAGCTACGCAGGGACTGACGATCAGCGCGGAAAGAGCGCCCATGATAAATACACCAACAAAGCGCCCGCCTTTCAGGCGGTTGCTGGCGCCCACCATGCGATCTTCAAAATTGCTGGGCAGTTTGAGTTCATAAAAGCCAAACATGGAAAGTGCCAGCAGCACGAAAATCAGCGCACTCGCACCCAACACCCAGGCATTCTGCAGCGCATTGCTAAGCAGATGACCAGAAAGTCCGGCAGCGATACCAGCCAATGTGTAGCTCAGCGCCATGCCCATGACATAGACAACGGATAGATTGAAAGCGTGCATTTTGCTGGGATGTTCACGACCGACGATAATGCCGGAGAGGATGGGGATCATCGGGAATACGCAGGGCGTAAAAGATAATAGCAAGCCGAAACCAAAGAAACCCACGGCAATCAGCCACAGCATGCCGCCTTTCAGCAGGGACTGCACTTGGTCGCCTTCGGAAGTGCCATTGACGGAAGCTGTAAGGGGGGTAGTTGAAGTTGCAGTCGAAACCGGAGCCATGGTTGAAGCTGGCAAACCGATTTCAAAAGTTTTTTTGATGGGCGCGTAACACAGGCCTTTTTCGCTACAGCCCTGATAGGTCGCCAGCAAGCTGATTTTGGCAGGAATCGCGGCAGCGTGTGCTAGCTTAATCGTGGCATTAAAACTTTGGTGCCATACTTCGGTCTGACCAAAGTTAGGGTCCTGCTTGATTTCGCCTTTGGGTAATTCGGTGCTGCTTACGCTACTGGTGGCGGGTGTCTTGATTTCAAACTTGACGCGCTCACGATAGAGATAATGGCCGGGGGCAATCTTGAAGTCGGCACGTAGCGTTTGCGCGTCTTGTGCCGAAACGGACAGCTTGAAAGCCTCATCCGGAGGCAGGAAAGCATCTTCGTCATGGCCTGCAAAAAAACTACTTTTGGCAGATGCTGCGTTATCGGAAAACGGCGCTGTTTGCGCGGCCAATGGCATTAACCAGCATAAAAAAATGAAGATACGTAACATGCAGGCTAAGCCTTTCAGTGTGAGGTTTGCTGGGCTATCCAGTCCAGATAAGCGGGCAGGCCGCCTGTGACTGGGACATGGATGATTTCCGGAAGTTCGTAAGGATGGCGCTGACGTATGGTTTGCTCGAGTGCTGCATAGCTGGTCTGTGTGGTCTTGATCAGTAGCGGGACTTCACTGGTGCTTTCGGTTTTGCCCTGCCAATGGTAGATTGAAGTGCAAGGCGCCAGGATATTGACGCAGGCCGCAAGCTTCGCTGCAATCAAATGCTGCGCCAGCGTCTCGGCGCTGTGCTGATCAGGCAGGCTGGTCAAGACCAGTATTACCCCCGTAGATTGAGATTGGATATTCATGCGATTGCTTTTCCTGTTGGCGATTTTACTCGCTTTCCCCGTTATGGAGTTGTTGCTGTTGATTGAACTGGCTGGCCGTTACGGCTGGTGGTTGCTGCTTTATCTGATTGCAGTAGCTGTTCTGGGCTGGCGTCTGATACTGGATGAAAAATTGCTGGTGCTCGGGCGCATGGCGGATACCTTGCGTCAGGGCAAGCGGCCTTCACAGGCATTGTTCGGTAGTGCAAAAAGCATGATTGCGGGTGTGTTACTGATAATACCGGGGGTTTTGAGTGACGTGCTAGCGGTAATTTTACTGCTGATGCCTACCCCGCGTTCGACAGCGGCAAGCCAGGCCAGGGCCGCCAATGATGATGTGATTGAGGGCGAATTTCGGCGCGAAGATGAGTAGCCGCCACAAGCCAGGAAAATAGCTTGCTGTGATACACTGCCGCCTTTTTAGTAATTGATTGTGTTAGGAATTTCAGCATGTCTTTCCGGGTGACGATCAAACCCAGCGACCACAGTTTCTCCGCCCCACAGGACGAAACCATTCTGCACTCCGCGCTGGAGGCGGGATTCAACCTGCCTTACGGTTGCCGCAACGGCGCCTGTGGCGCCTGCAAGGGCAAAGTGGTCGAAGGCAGCATTGATTATGGGAATTATCAGGCAGGGGCGTTAACTGACAATGAAAAGCAGGCGGGCATGGCCTTGTTCTGCTGCGCTCGTCCGTTGTCGGATGTGGTGATTGAATCGCGCGAAGTCACTGCTGCCAATGCCATTCAGCCGCGCATCATGCCATGCCGGGTACAGAAAAAGCAGCGCTTGTCGCATGACGTGATGCTGCTGCTGCTCAAACTGCCGAGCAATGAGCGCATGCAGTTCCTGGCTGGGCAGTACGTGGATATTCTGCTCAAGGACGGCAAGCGCCGCGCTTTCTCGCTGGCCAATGCACCGCACAGCGATGACTTGCTGGAAGTGCATTTACGCTTGATCCCGGGCGGACAGTTTACCGAATATGTGTTCAGCGAAATGCAGGAAAAAGCCATCATGCGGCTGGAAGGCCCATTCGGCAGCTTTTATCTGCGCGAGGACAGCGACCGGCCGATGATTTTTGTCGCGGGCGGCACCGGCTTTGCGCCGATCAAGGGCATTATCGAGCACGCGTTGCATCACGGCATAAAACGCCAGATGATACTGTACTGGGGCGCCCGTACTTTGCAAGATTTGTACATGCAGGAATTGCCCCGGCAATGGCAGCAGGCGCATCCTAACTTCAGCTATATCCCGGTGCTGTCAGAGCCTTTAGCGGAAGATGCCTGGCGAGGCCGCAGCGGCCTGGTGCACCAGGCGGTGCTGGATGATCACGCCGATTTAAGCAGTTATCAGGTTTATTGCTGCGGCGCGCCACAAATGGTGGATAGAGCACACAAGGAATTCCAGGGGCATGGTTTGCCGGAGCTCGAATTTTTTTCCGACGCCTTTACCTTCTCCAACCCGGCTCCCGGCGCCATCGTACCTCAGTAAGCCCTTAACCAGCAGCCGTTAGCCCGAGCTCAAGGCTCTGACGGTAGTGCTGGTAGGCGGCCTCGTTGTCACCGCGCTTTTCCAGCATGCGGGCTAAAGAAAGATGGGCAGCGGCGCTGGGATCAAGGCCGAGACTGGCTTCCAGATAGCTTTGCGCTTTACCCCATAATTCCTGACGCACGCACATATTGCCTAGCGCCAACAAAAGTTTGGCGTCATCGTGATGTTCCTTCAGCCAGTGTTCAGCTTGCTGTAATTGTTTGAGCGGTTCATCACTGGCGCACTCGCCCAGCAGTCCGGCCAAGTCGCTGTCCCAGCTTTTGGTCAGGCTCATTTCAACAATCTCGGCCGCAGCCTTGCCATTGCCGGCACGTAAAAAGATTTTGGCGGCAAACTGGGCGAGGCGGCTATTCAGCCGGTCTTCTTCCGGCATTTTTTTCCAGTAGGCGAGCAGTTCAGTGGCACGGTCTGCGCGGCGTTCCATCAAGTGCAGATGGGCTTGGCGGCGCACTTCACGTAGCTGCCAGGATTCAATGGCGTCACGTTTTTCCAGTTGCTGCAGGGTTGCCAGCACTTGCTCCCAGTTATTCAAATGTACCTGTACTTTGAGTCCCAGACGCAACGCAGGCGGATGTTTGGGCTCAATTTTATCAAGCTGCTGCAACACCTGCACTGCCTGGCTGTACTGGCGGTCATCCAGCATGAACTCGGCTTGCATCAGCAGTCGCGCCACACTGGCCTGCGGCGCCAGACGCTCGGCTTCGGCCAGGTAGTAATCGCGGCTACCGGGTTGCCTTAACTTGTGTGAAGCCCGCGCTGCCACCAGCGCCGTCAGGCCTGCGTCTTCGCCCAGCTCCAAGGCACGGGCCGCGGCCTTTTCGGCTTTGCCGTAGCGGCCTTCAACCAGCGCATGCAAGGCTTCCAAAAGTGCTGCATGGCCTTCTTTGCGATGTTGTTCCTGCTTGTAGGCGCGAACGCTTGCAGGCAAGCGCAAGGTGTAATCTATCAGGCGCAAGCTGGCGTGCAACAAGACAAAACCGCCTACCAGCAGCAGGACCAAAAGATTAAATGAAAGCTCCAGCCGGTAAGGCGGATGCACAATCAGCACATAGCCGTCGTTATTGCCGGCTAGCAGCGAGATGCCGATGGCAACAGCCAGGATTAACAGCAACCAGAATAGCAGTTTCACTACTTGCCCCGTTCCAGTGTCAGCTTGTATTTGCTCACCATGCTCAGGCTTTCGCTGATATCCGGTGTCTGGATGGTGATGCCGCTGACGGAGAGCTGCGCAAGGCTGGCCAGGACCGAATTGGTCGCAGGATCGTGCACATCAAAATGACGTTTCAACCAGGTTTCGGCGGCGCCAAGATCGGCGCGGTAGCTGGCTTCATCATGCTGCAGTAACGCGATACGCGCGGTAAGCAGATGCAGCTTGAGATTTTCGCGCAAGAAATAGGATTGCTCTGGTGGCAGTAATGGGGGCTCTGCCCGATCGGTGCGTTCGATACGCACCATGTGTTTCAGATCCTGCCAGACTTCCTGCGCCAATCGATGCCAGGGGCTGGAGTTCCAGTCGGGCATTGGGGCTTCACTGGTTTTTGGATGGCGCTCGCTGATCAGCGGCAGCTCGTCGATGCTCTCAGCCAAGCTTTCCAGGCGCAAACTCATGCCGACGATATCGACTGTGGGGAGTGTCTGCAAGCGCTGGATATCCTTGGCCACGGCCTTACGCAAAGGAATAATTTGCGGGCTATCCAGTTGCAGCAAGCGCGTATCGGCGGTTTGCATGGCCAGTAAAGCAGGTTTGATATTGCCCGCCAGTTGCAATTGCTGATTGGCGATGATGAGCAGCTGCTCGACTTCAGCGATCAAACGCTCTTCGCGGTTGTTGGCCAGCTCCAGATAAAGCGTTTGCAAGGCTTCCTGCTGATTGCGTGATTCCGCGAGTTTTTGTTCAAGCAAGGCAAGACGCGCGCTGAATTGCACGGTATTTTCCTCGGCGCGTTTGGCAAGCGCCGAGCTTTCATGGTTGCGGCCATCGTATTGCTCCAGGCGCTGAGTGAGCGTTTGCTCCAGCCCAGAAAAGCGGTAGCGCGTACTAAGCCATAGCCAAGCCACCAAGCAAAGAGCAAATAGCACCAGCACCAGCGCTGTTTTTGCAAAAAATGAGGGTTTTGTTGCCCGCAGTTTTTGTGTTTGCGCTTCGATACGTTCGTGTGCTGATATGTTGTCTTGATCGGTCATATTTTGCGTTGCTTAATCCTAGTCCAAAGCTTCAATCAGGCATTGCAGCATCGCTTCATCTCCTGGAGCTTGAGCAATGGCAACCTTCAAGCCGCGCTGATGAGGTAGTTCGGCGACACGCGCATGATTTACGCACAGCCTGACATTTTTTATCCATGCCGCTTTGCCGTCATCGGCAATATCCAGAAGATGACGCATAGCCTCGCTGCTGGTGATGACCACTGCATGCAATTGTTTATTCTGCCATAGCACGGGCAAATCGCCAGCGTCGAGCTGCGGATTCACGCGCCGATAACATTCGGCAAAATCAACCACAGCGCCGCGTGCCTTGAGCGTATCGGCCAGCACTTCGCGCCCGCCGCTGCCCCGGAAAATCATGACTTTTTTATTTGTTACGGCCCGCATTTCAGGCAATGCCAGCAGCGATTCGCTATCAAAGCGCCCTTGCGGTGTCAGCGTGTCAGTCACGCCGAATTTTGCCAGCTCCGCCGCCGTCATCGGCCCGATAGCAGCAAAGCGCAGATTTTTCGGGATGCTTCCGAGCCTGTCCAGCAGGCGCGGCATGGCATTTTGTACAGCGTTGGAACTGATGAAAATCGCCCAGTCGTAGTGTTTTAGCTCTGCCAAAGCTTGCTCAAACGCGCTGTAGTCTGCCAGCGGAGCGATGGCAATCAACGGGAACAGGATAGGTTGGCCGCCTTCAGCCAGTATCAGCTCGCTCAGGTGGGTGGCCTGTCCGGCAGGACGGGTGATGGCAATGCCGCAACCCCTGAGCGGCTTTTCAGGCATGGTCAAGCGGGCTTTGATGGTCGGCAAGTGCCGCCAGGATACGGTCAGCGCCGCGATGGATAAGCTTTTGTGCCAATGCCTGCCCCAACGCTTCGGGGTTGCTGACAGCACCATGCACCTCGTCACGCAGGATTTCGCGGCCGTCGATGCTGGCGACAAAGCCGGTCATGTGGATTTCGTCGCCGTGGCGTTCCGCATAAGCGCCCAGCGGTATCTGGCAACTGCCCGCCAGCGCCCGGCTCATGCCGCGTTCGGCCTCGACGCAGCAGGCACTGTCGGGGTGATTGAGGGGCGCCAAGACTACCAATAGATCCTGGCGTGCCGCGTTGATTTCAATACCCAGCGCACCTTGGCCTACAGCGGGGATGCTGTGCGCGGTAGGGATCAGCTGGCGGATACGTGCTTGCAGCCAGCACCTGGCTGAGCAG
>JADGRN010000172.1 GCA_017880825.1 Methylophilaceae bacterium
GTGCGGAGAGTGAAATGCTGCGCCAGCCATGTCGTCGACAGATTGCTATGGCGGCTTGCAATAAAGCTTTACCCGCGCCTTTACCACGCCAGCCTTCCAGCACCGCCATGCGGCCAAGTTTGCCGTCAGCCAGCAGCCGAGCACAGCCGATGGCCTCGCCAGCCAGATTAAGCGCCAGCAAGTGGATTGCGCCTACATCCTGACCATCCCATTCCAGCGCGGAAGGCACGTTTTGCCCGACAATAAATACTTGATGCCGGATTTTTCTGAGCTCGATTTCCTTATCTTGCCAGCGCACGCCAAGCACGCTGAAATCGGATAGGGAATTACTCGGTTTGTGCGTCAACTTTTTTGCGGTCTTCCTGTGCACCCTGCTGCACGGTGGCTTCTACCGCTTTGGCTTTATCCAGGGCCTGGCGCTGGCTTCCGGCAATCTTGGGTTTGCCGTCCGAATCCGGCGTACAGCCAATTAAAAAGATGGCAAGTAGTGTGAGTGATAACAGTGTTTTCATTTCAAGCTCCTCGATTCAAACGACTATTGCGGCGGATAACACTTGCGTGCATTATGTGCCGGCTTGTAAATGAATGGAAATAGGGCTTATGAACAAATATTTGGGTTTTATCGCGCGCATCCTGCTGGCGCAGGTGTATCTGATCGTCGGGTTTTATTCACATATTTACCAAAGCATCACTAATCCGAGCTTTTACGACAATTTTCAAATATATCTGGGGATTTTTGGCTTGCCCGGTATTTTCGCGCCGCTCATGATCCTGGTTGAAATTACTGGCTCAGTGCTGCTGTTGCTGGGTTGGAAAACACGTCTATCCGCACTGTTGCTGGCTGGCTACAGCTTATTTATTGCGCTGGTGTTCCACCACAACCTGGCTAATCCGCAGGAAATGTTGTCCTGCCTGCAATATCTGGCAGTGACCGGCGGTTTACTGATGGTTGCCAGCAGTAGGGCTACGGCTTACAGCCTGGATAACCTGAAAAAGTAACGCCTGGCTCAGGTTTTGGCGGCGAGGTTTTTCGGCAACTGAAACACCACGTTTTCAACCACGCCTTGCAGTTCGGTCACCTGTGCTCCGCCCAGTTGCTGGAGTTTGGCGATGACATCCTTGACCAATACTTCCGGCGCTGAGGCGCCGGCTGAAACGCCAACGTGTTTTTTGCCGATAATCCAGCTCGCATCCAGATGGCTGGCATCGTCCACCATATAAGCCTCAACCCCCTGATTTTCAGCGACCTCTCTCAAGCGGTTGGAATTTGAACTATTGGGCGAGCCAACCACAATGACCAAATCACAGTCCTTCGCCATAATCTTGACGGCATCCTGCCGGTTTTGCGTGGCATAACAAATACTGTCGCTCCTGGGTCCTTGAATGGCCGGGAATCTTGCTCGTAGGGCTTGCACCACGAGCGCGGCATCATCCATGGAGAGCGTGGTTTGCGTGACGTAGGACAGTTTCAACGGGTCTTTTACTTGTAACTGGGCGACGTCTTGCGGAGTTTCTACCAGATGCATCCCGCCTTCGGATTGCCCCATCGTGCCTTCGACTTCTGGATGACCGCGGTGACCAATCATGACGATCTCGCGACCCGCAGCGCGCATTTTGGCGACTTCGATATGCACTTTGGTGACCAGCGGACAGGTGGCATCCAACACGCGCAAGCCGCGCGCATCAGCCTCAGTGCGCACATTTTTGGATACGCCATGGGCGCTGAAAATCACAGTATTCCCGGCTGGAACTTGCTCGAGTTCTTCAACAAACACTGCGCCCTTGCGTTTGAGCTCATCCACCACAAATTTATTGTGCACGACTTCGTGGCGCACATAGATAGGTGCGCCATAAAGCTCCAGGGCTTGTTCTACGATAATAATGGCGCGATCAACACCGGCGCAAAATCCCCTGGGGTTGGCGAGTAATATGTCCATCAATTTGTCTTCAATGAGTTCGTTTTAATTTAGGGAACCTCTGATTAAGTCCCACATGGCCGCGACAACGACTTTGCGGGATGAGATGCAAGAAAGGTGACGAAGTTAATGGCCATTCCCTTAACGAGAAGTTTGACGCCGCAGACCGCCCGCAAAGCCTTGTCCCTTAAGGGTTGCATCAAGAATGAGCGCTCGCGGCGTTGCACTCCTTGGCTTCGTACGTCCAGTACGACCTGCGTCGTGCGCCTGGCGATCATCTCATTTTTGACAGCAACGCGGTTCATGGCGGACTTGATCAGAGGTTCCTTAGTTGCCTAGCCAGCTGGCGAAAGTGAGCAACAACAATAGCCCAACCATCAATACCAGTACGCGCCAAACCAGGCCCACCGAGCTTCGCAGGTAATCGGCATCGGCCTCATCACCCAAGCCCAGTTCGGGGCGAAATTCCACAGTGTCCTGGCTCGGTAGCGTATCGCCCAGGCGCACCCCCAATGCGCCTGCGCCACTGGCCAGAATAATACCCAAGGCTTTGTCTGACCAGGCTGCGGCTTGCGTACGCCAGCAATAGACGGCATCTTCAAAATCGCCGGCGATGGCGAAGCCGCCAGCAGTTACTCTTGCCGGCAGCCAATCCAGCCAGTTGAACGCCGCGATACTGAAATGGTTGAATGCGGTTTCTTCATGCCATTGTTGCCGCAGCAAGTGTGCCAGACGGTAGAGCATGGCGCCGGCGGGGCCCAGCAGCACGAACCATAAAATCGGCGCGAACATGCCTTGATGCGCGCGACGCAAGGTGATTTCAATTCCGCTGCGAGCAATCTCGGCAGCACTGTAGGATGATGTGCTCTGGCTGCCTTCCCAGGAGGCCAGCAATGCGCGCGCTTCATCTATCCTGCCATCACGCAAGGCCGTAGCAATCTGCTCGGTGCGCTGGCCAAACTGGCTGAAACGCAAGGTGAAATAAAGTACCACCACGCCAAATAAAACCCCCAGCAATGAATTGATTTTCAGTAGAAAAAAATAAGCGATAGCAACCAATAGTGATGGCAGCAGCGCAACCAACAGCCAGGCAATCACGCCATGGCGGTTTTTGCCGCCGTTAAAACTGTGTTCCACCACTCGCGCGTAAGGCGCAAACACCTTCATCAACCAGTCCGACTGTCCCAGAGGCCGGTAGTAAGACAGCATAAGCGCACCGAGCAGGGCGAGAAAATTCATGGCTGTGCACTCGAAGATGTAGGTTCATGCAGCGGCATTTCCACGCTTAATACGCTGGCATCATAAATTTCCAAGGTCGGCAGGTGTAGCGTGGTGTGCCGCTGCCGGGCAAAATCCAGCAGTGCAGAATAGGTTTTACCGTAGGCAAACAGCGGGTGAGCCTTGATCTTTGCCACTGCGACCTGCCTGACGGGAATGGTAGCTTCAGCCAGCGGCGCGTGAGGAGGCATCAGTCGGGAGCGGCCTTGGCCATCGCGTCCGGATCGATTTTCCAGCGCCGGCGACCGAGATAGCCGGTCACGGTTGGGGCTAGCAACCGGAGCCGCTCCCGGAAGTCGCGGCATGCGGCCTCGCTCGCTGGAGACGCCGATCGGCGAGGAAGAAGATTCCCACCTGGGCGACTTCATCGAGGATCGTGGCGCCCTGGCCCCGGCCGAGGCCGCGGCGAACCAGCTCCTCAAGGAGCAAGTGGCGGCGGTGCTCAACTCGTTGACCGGCCGTGAGCGTCGCGTGCTCCAGCTC
>JADGRN010000173.1 GCA_017880825.1 Methylophilaceae bacterium
CACGGCATCGTATTTTCTCGCTGTCCCACGACAGCACGCAATCCAGCAGGCACATGCTGCCTTGGTGCGGGATGTGCCTGGCAATCCAGGCATGGTCTAACATTGAGCAATCTAGCATGGGCTTATTTCTACAGCCAGGCGCGTACTGTCAAGGTAATCAAGTACCACGCGCGTAGTCTTGCGCTGCGCAATTGCGCGTAATAATGGCAGGCCGCGGGCGGCGGGAATCGCCAGACGCAAAGTTTCCAGCGCAATGTCGTCAAGCTGGTCTGCTGCATCGTTGGTGATGCTCATGCTGATTTGTGCCAGCGCTTGCTGACTCTGTTGCGGAGCCAATACCAGGGCAATGCCCAGTGCGTCAGGCAGTGGTCGCACGTTATGCAAGGGTTCCGGATATTCAGTTTCGCCCGTTATTAAAACACTGCGCGTGTTGTCGATTACGACTTGTGTTAGCACCTCCAGCAGCCCCGCGCCGAAACTGGCATCAAAGGCGCACAACACGGATGAGGACGCCATTGCGCCCGTGGCAATGCTCCAATAACCTGCGGCGGCGTTATGCACCGAATTGTGAAAACGGGTAGGGGAGATTTGCCTGTCCTCCGACGCCAGCATTTCACAGATGGCATGGCAATTATGGCCATCGCCATGGGAGGAGGAAAACACGCTCTGCAAACTCGCGGCATCCAGCCTGGCCGCCGCAATGGCTTCCAGCGATGTTGCCAGCGCCAGTTTGATGGCAGCTCCGCAACGGCGGCGCTCTGCCGCAGGCAGCAATTCAGGTGGTGGGATGACTGTTTTTTGCGGTTGATACGGTTGTTGCCCGGAAAGAATGGCGTGGCTGGAGGGCCAGCCGGCCAAGCCAGGCCCGATCAACCCAATACCTTCAATGTAGGCAGTGAGCGGGTTTGTCATGGAAGCATCCGGCATTAATTGGCCCGTCCAAAAATCAGGCTGCAATTCGTGCCGCCGAAGCCAAACGAATTGCTCAGTGCACGCGATACTGGCTGCTCACGGTTATCCAGCAAATAGTTCAGACCCAGCGCAGGGTCAATCTCACTGGTGTTGAGTCCGCCCGGCATCAAGCCATGTTGCAAAGCCAGCGCACAAATCACGGCTTCAACCCCGCCGGCGGCGCCCAGTGTGTGTCCGGTCGCGCCTTTGCTGGAGCTGCACGGCGTGCTGTTGCCGAATACTGCAGTCACTGCTTTGCTCTCGGCCAGGTCGTTACTCTGGGTAGCAGTGCCGTGCAGGTTGATGTAGTCAATCTCCGCAGGATTCAGATTGGCCATTTTTAGCGCACCCTGCATGGCCATGCGCGCACCCAAACCTTCAGGGTGAGGAGACGACATGTGATAGGCATCACTGGATTCGCCTATTCCCAGCAGTAGCACCGCATCGCTAGCAAGATGTTCCGGTGTACGTTCCAGCAGCGCAAAGGCCGCTGCTTCGCCAATGGAGATGCCGTCGCGCTGTGTATCAAATGGCCGGCAGGCTTGCGTGGAAAGCAAGCCAAGCGAATTGAAGCCATACAGTGTGGTCAGACACAAAGTATCTACGCCGCCTACTACTGCCGCGTCAATCAGGCCGGCTTCCATCATACGCCGTGCTGAACTGAACACTTTGGCGCTGGATGAACAGGCCGACGATACCGCCACGGCAGGGCCGGTCAGGCCGAAATAGTGACGGGTGAAATCCGCCACGGAAAACGTATTCTGCGTTGTGCCGTAATGAAAATCGGCGGGAAGTGCGCCGGTCACCAGGTCACGCCGGCGATAGGCCAGTTCAGTTTGTAAAATTCCGGAAGTGCTGGTACCGATAAACACACCGACGCGCTCAGCTCCATATTTGCCGATGGCGGCTGTTACCGCTTCGGCAAAGCCATCCTGTTCCAGTCCTAGTTGCGCCAACCGATTGTTGCGGCAATCAAATGCGGCTAACTCAGGTACAATTTGTGTTGCATCGACACCGTTAACCTCGCCAATGAAGATAGGCAAATCCACCGTATCAAAAGTGCACGGAGCCAGGCCTGATCGCTGCTGGCGTATCGCGGTTAATGTCTGATTCAAGCCGCGACCGATGCAGCTGGTTACGGTGAAATGTGATAGTAGTAAGGTATCCAAGGGAAATTACGCCAAGTTTTCTGCTGAGTTACGGGTTGCGTTTAAACCTGTTCATGTGCTGGCAGGCTGGAACTGCCGGGGTTGGCCTTGATCGCCTGGTATTCGGAAAATATGCCCAGTTCCAGATTTCTTTTAACCTGAGTCAGGCCTGCGGCACGCAGGGTTGCCATCACCTGTTCAGGTGCAACGCAGGCTTCGATGCTATCCCAATAATAACGCCAGAGCGTCGCGGTGGTCTTTTGTTTTGAAACGATGCGTGTCAACAGGGGCACCACGCCGCGCATATAGGTTTTGAGCAGCCATTTGCCAAAAGGGCTTTGTGCCTGGGTGATTTCCAGAATGCATAAACGTCCGCCTGGTTTCAACACACGCTCAAATTCTGCAAACGCCGTGCTGAGGTCGCTGATATGACGAAGGGCGTAGCCCATGCTCAGAAAATCAAAATGATTGTTGGGGAAAGGCAGCCTCTCGGCGCGCCCCTCCAGCAAAACCAGCCCTTCGGGTAATTTACTGGCAGCCAGCATGCCAGGGCTGGGATCCACTCCAGTCACGCAGGCGGGATCTCCCGTCAAGATGCAGGCCTGTGCGGCAACAAGCCCAGTACCTGTGCCAACATCGAGCACCTTCATGCCAGTGCGCAGGCCGCCGCGTATGAGCGCGTCTCGCCGATACCGCGAACCGGAACCCAGCGCCATCATCCGCTCGATGCGGTCGTAATCAGGTGCTGTATCGTCAAAAATCTGGCGCAAATAAGCCTGACGATCCTGTTCTGTCCGGTAGTACGCTGTGAGTGGCGCATGCGGCGCATGCACTGGCGTTAAATCAGGCTCGGAAGGCGTAATCATGAGTGTATGTTTGGGATGAGTATGGGAGATATTAGCATCAAGTAGTGACCATGCTGTAATGTCACAATGCTGCGTCGCGTAAAGTGACAAAATGCAAGTGTGCTGCCGCAGCAGATTCCAGCAGGAGGGGTAACACCTCGATAATAACCGGAATATCTGCGCGCGTGCGCGCGGCATTGCCATCGTGTAACAATAAAATGGCGCCAGGGCTCAGCTTGCTTAGTAGTTTGTTAGTCACTGTGCTAGCGTCGCCAACCTTGGTGTCGAAAGCACGCACCGACCAGCTGGCCAGACTTAATCCCAAACGAACAAGTACCGGATCCAGGAAAGGGTTGCGCAAGCCGGCAGGGGCACGAAAAAACATGGGGCGCTGCCCGGTAATGCTGGTAAGTGTATCCTGGGCCGCCTGTATTTCGCGGGTAAGCGCAGCCAGGCCGGTCATTGAGAAGTACAGGTGGTGGTGCTGGCTATGATTTTCTACCGCATGCCCCCGACGGATGATTTCCCGGCACAGATCCGGGTATTGCGCGGCCTTGTCCCCGATGCAAAAGAACGTGGCTTTGGTGTTGTAACGGTCCAGCAAGTCCAGCACTTGCGGCGTAACAATGGGTTCAGGGCCATCATCAATGGTCAGTGCGGCTTCATTTCTGGCTGCCGCCGCGGCAGGCAGCCGCGTCCAGTTTTCTCCCAACCAATGACTGCGCG
>JADGRN010000033.1 GCA_017880825.1 Methylophilaceae bacterium
TCCTGGCGCTCGTACCGCGTCACGCGCCGCTTTGGCCTCCCCCAGCGCTACCGCCGTCTTCTTGCCTCGTTCGATCTTAATGCTATTGCTGTTCAGGACTGAAAATAAAACTGTTGTGCCCACAAGTATAAGAACCAAAAAGAATATGATTAGTGCAGCACCACTTTGCTTGTTTTTTTGTTTTGCAAAGCGATAAGGCTGATCGAAGTTGGGTTTAATCACCTAGCATCGCCTTATCGACGATTGGTCTCGGAAGCTGCGTCTGAGGTCGTCTCTATAGAACCAGAATCTTCGGCCTTATCCTTTGGCGCTGCAGAGACCCGGGCAGCAACTTCCTTAACCTGACCTGTTTCCGAGTCGTACACCTGGCCTGCCTTGAGTTCCAGACTTTTACCCGTGGCAGGTAATTTAAGCGATACGCTGTTGCCATTCTGGCGCAATTTACCCACCTGAACATCGTTGTTGCCGGATGACTCCTGCATCGGTTGATGATTCACCCAGACCGTACCTTTTTTACCATCTCCGCGTTTGACATAGCCTTGTACCGACACCAAAGGCTGCGGAACGGTAACGACCACCTCTGCCTCTTCGCTGCTTTCCGGCGCAACGGGGTCTATAGCAGGGATTTTGCTGATGCTGCGCAAATTATCCAGGCTGGCGCGTTCTGCCGGTGTGGTGAAAAGCCGTCCCAAGGCATCTGCAGCTATTGCAGGCCACGCTAGAGCGCACAGCATGAGCAGAATCAGCCAGCGCTTCATAACGGTTTCGCCCCTGCCGCTTGAGGCTCAGAAATGGTGATCCAGTCCAGCTCGCAATTCGCCAGTAAATTAGGTGCCAACTTGTTTTTGCTGCCATTGCCCACACGTGTGATGACACATTCGCGTGGCATAAAAGGCGTTGCGTCGCGCGCTAAAAGCGCATCAATCATGGTCAGCAGGTCGCCTTCATGCAGCATGGAAAGTTCGATTTTCATGATTGAACGATGCAGGGTAAATGGCCCTGTATTCAAGGTAAAAACTGGTTTGTATTGTTCTTGTGCCCCGATGCTGTAGTTAATGCCAAATAGCTTGTTTTGCTGATGTATGGTGCGCAGGTCATCCACCCATTCGATGCGCCGCTCTTCGCCAATGAAACCATGGTCGGTGAGCTGTTGATAACGCGGCAGATATTTGACGATGGTTTCTTTCTCCATGCCGGATGTCTGGTAATGCTGATGTGCCTGATTGAGCTGGTTTTTCTGGGTTTCCAGCAGCGTCTGTGCTTGCTGCTTACTCTGAGCAGCATAGGCCACCAGCAATGCCATCAGCATCAACGCTACGCCCATGCCGATCAAAGGGTTACGCAGCTTGCGCCAGTCTTGCGGATTGAGCTTCATGCTGGTAGCGCTCTGCGTTTAAAGATGATTTTGAGCTTGAACCGCGCGGCTTGCAATTGCGATAGATGTTCATCCGTGGTGCTGCCTTGCAAGGTCGAGTAGGAACTGACATTAACTGGCTGTTGCACAACGTCTACCGATGCAACCATGCTATCGGCCTTAATCTTGCCAGCCAGACTATTTACGCTCTCCATTGCGGCACGATAATCGCCGTTAAAGCCTTTGATTTCTCCATCAACAAATCCAATTTCATATAGCTTGCCAGTTTCTGCCACAAACTCTGGCTGCACTGCTGATTGTGGGTTGGTTTGTGCCGCAGCAGGCGCTACAGATTTTTCTTCATCCTTGAGGTTGGTTTCACTGCTCAGATTCCAGCGCAACCTGTCGAGCTGAATTTCAGGCGTCTTGTCCAACGCATGACTCACCACCTGCATGAAACGCTGAGGGGAGACTGCCTCATCAACAATAGCCTGCTGCAATTCTACAGCCAGTTTCAAGTCCGTACTGGGAATGGGGGTCGAAGGGAAGTTTTTCGCCACCTCCGTGTATAGCTCCTGTTGCACTTTGGTGTCAGCCGCAACCTGTTCCGTCTGTTTTCCATCCTGGTAACTAACCATGAGATTCAGTACGGTCAGCGACAGACCTATCAAGACAATCAAGGCCGCAGCGCTCAATATCCAATGATGAAGGCGATCAACCTGATAATTCCGTATGAAGTTGACAGGGGCCAAGTTGGCTGGGGCATTGCCCACCGCCAACAGATGCATATATAGCAATTCCGGGTTGGTTTGCAGCGCCTGAGTACTTAAGCTCAGTCTCTTGGCAATTTCGTGGATATCTAGGCTCTCACAATCGAGGCCATGCTCTTGCTCAATATCACGACAAATCTGCTTGGCAGCGTTAACTTCCAGCGTCGGCATAATGATGCTGAGCATGGTGTCGCTGGTTATCAAACGTTGGCTAATGAGATAAAGCCGAGTTTTCTCAGTTTCCATCACGTAGAAATAGCCAAGTCGGCTTTCCGCATCAGCAGTGATTGGGGCCAGACGGCTGATACGTAAACTGCCGTTATGAAAATAAGTCTGCCTCAGTCCTGAAGATAGACGCTCGCTCAATAGCAGATGCGGCGTGTTGAGTTTGAGACGTTTGACCAGAAGCTGGCTGACCATGGACAACAGATAGACACCAACCAGCGGCGCCTGTATTTGCTCGATCCGGTCTATCCAGACCTGTAATGATTCCGCATTGCTCAATGCAGTATAGAGATAGCGATCATCCTTGCGCTTATCTGGTTCACGGCCGATGAATTGCGCACTACGGTAGACGGTGCTGCGATAAATCTGGCCGAGCTTGCGCTCCACCATCTCACGTCGGGCCTTGCCGCTGGCGTGCGGCAAGGTTTCCAGGCGGTAGTCTTCCTCAACGGTGTCAGCCAGCATCAATAACGGCTTGCCTCGCTGGTTTCGCAGGAAATTGCTGAATTCCCCATGGCCCTGCTCGTCATTCTGAAAGGTCTGATACGACACCAGCTTGCCCATGCGCCAGATACCAGCGGTGAGGCTGTTAGAAAGTACATAAAGGACAATTTTGGAGAACATGACTAGATGAGATTTTCAGTTCAGATTTTCAGCTTGCTGAACGAATCGTAGACCGGGCCGAGTACAGAGAACATGATCATGGCCAAAATTCCGCCCAGCACTACGGTAAGTGCAGGCTCCAGCAGTTTCAGCAACTGCTGTACCGAATCATTGACATCGTGATCATAAAAATAGCTGATTTTAAGCAATGACTTATCCAGAGCTCCGGTATTTTCACCGACCTTGATCATGCGCACCACCAACGGTGGAAATAAACCCGCATTGTGAAAGCTCTCGCTCATGCTATCGCCAGCGTTAATCTGCTGATAAGCGCGTTCCAGCGCATCTGCCACCGCACGATTGGCAACAATATCTTCGCAGGTCTTGATGGCCTCCAAAATGGGAATACCGGTTTGATACATGAGCGCAAAGTAACGCGCAAATCGCGCCATGATGATCTTTTGCAGGATGTCGCCAGTGACTGGCATATGCAGCTTGGCGTAATCGAATCGATAACGCACTTCCGGACTTTGTTTTACCGCAACGGCAATCAGAATAGTCACCAACACCGGCGCAGATAGTATCAGCCACCAATAGGCGACAAAAAATTGCGAGATGGCAATCAGTATTCTGGTTTGCAAAGGCAGTTCCTGTCCCATGTTATGCAGAAAAGACACCATCTGCGGCACCAGATAGATCATAAGGAAAGTCACCGCCGCCAGTACCACCACCAGCACAAACAGCGGATAGGCTAACAGGCGCTTGGTTTGCGAGATCAGCTCATCCTGCCATTTCAGCGTTTCAGCAAGATTGCTGAACACCTCAGACAGCTTACCGGTTTGCTCACCGGCTTTAACTAAACCGACAAACACGTTGTTGAACACCGCTGGATGCTCAGCCAGCGCTTGTGAAAACAGCTTCCCACCCTCGATATCGGCAATCACCGCGCCAAGGATTTTTTGCAGATGTGGATTGGTGCCGCTATCGCGTAAATCGCTTAAGCCCTCCAGCAAAGGCACCCCGGCACTGACCAGCTGCTCAAGCTGAAAACAGAACATTACCAGATCCTGCAGGCTGATTTTGTTACTGGTGAGTAGCGAGAACGATTTTCTTGCCGGCTTAAAGGTGATCAGATCCAGACCAATACGTTTGAGCCTTAGCTCCAGATCAATATCATTCAGCGCATCAATCTGCCCTTGTGCCGAGCGCCCAATCTGATCAACAGCCTTGTATTGAAAGGTAGGCATGACTGGCTTGCTTAGCTAGTCCGGCCTGTAAGGTCGATCACACGAGTAACTTCAGCAAGGCTGGTATAACCTTCAAGTATGCGCCGTACGCCATCGTCGGCCAGGGTGACAAAGCCTTTTTCGTGTGCCACAGCACGCATCTCATCAAGGTGTGCACGGCGTGCAATCATTGCGTCAAAGTCGTTATCAATCCGTAACAACTCCATGATAGCCATGCGCCCGCGATAGCCACTGTGGCTGCAGAGTTTGCAGCCTACATTATGGTAAATTTGGACATCGGTAGCTGCCTTGATGCCGAGTAATTTTCTTTCATCAACACCAGGTGCATAGGCTCCCTTGCAATGTGGACACAACACCCTCACCAGCCGCTGTGCAACCACGCCTATGATATTGCCAGCCATAATGTCCGGCGAAATACCAATATCCAGCAAACGCGGGAATGTGCCAAGCGCGGAATTGGTGTGCAAGGTGCTGAATACCTGATGACCTGTCATAGCCGCGCGAAAAGCCATAGTAGCCGTATCACTATCACGGATTTCACCAACCAGAATGATGTCTGGATCCTGGCGCATGATAGAGCGAATACCGTTGGCAAAATCCAGCTTGTTGACTTCTGCGACTGAAGTCTGGCGCATCATGGTCACCGGATATTCCACCGGATCTTCCAGCGTCATGATATTGACCGCTTCGGTATTTTGGAACGTAAGCAGTGAGTACAATGTGGTCGTTTTACCGCTACCGGTAGGGCCTGTCACCACCATGATGCCTTCAGGTCGGGTCATCATCAGCTTGAGCTCTTCCA
The DNA here is from genome assembly GCA_017880825.1 of Methylophilaceae bacterium. Lineage (GTDB taxonomy): Bacteria > Pseudomonadota > Gammaproteobacteria > Burkholderiales > Methylophilaceae > JADGRN01. The sequence continues at coordinate 5,002 of JADGRN010000033.1, forward strand.
GCGTCTCCAGGCGCAAGCCCATGCGCTCCAGCGGCATGATGGATTTTTCGCGATCCAGCAAACGCAGCACGATGTTTTCACCGTGTATCGTCGGATGGCTGGCAACACGAAAATCAATGGGTCGGCCACAAAGATGCATATTCAAGCGCCCATCCTGCGGCGCGCGCGTCTCGGCGATATCCATGCCGCTAACCACCTTGAGGCGGACTGCAATTGCCGGCCAGTAAGTTTTATGCAAACTGCGAACCTGCTGCAATACACCGTCGATACGATAGCGAATACGCAAAAAGGCAAATTCCGGCTCGAAGTGGACATCCGATGCACTACGCTTCGCGGCGTCCATCAGCAATGCACCTACCAGACGTACCACTGGCTGCGTATATTCATCACCGCCCGTTTGCAGGCTCTGGTAGTCAATTTCTCCGGTTTCGATTTCGCGCAGAATGCCATCGACTGAAAGCTCGTAACCGTAGAACTGATCAATGTACTCTTCCAGTTGCGCCTCGGCAGCAAGCATCGGCTTAATCTGTATCTGGCCGCCGAGCATGGCGCGCAATTGATCCAGGGCCACCACGTTGAACATGTCGGCCACCGCCACCACCAGTAACTTAGTGGGGTCTTCAAAGGCAATCGGGAGCAGGTGATGGCGTCGCGCAAATTCTTCCGGCACCATTTTCAGCGCATCGGCATCGGCGATGACCGTGCTGAGATCAATACCTTCTTGGCCCATGGTTTGCGCCACCATGTCGCGCACCATAGCCTCGGTAACAAAACCCAGGATCACCAATTGGCGGCCTAACTGGATATTGCTCTGTTCTTGTTCCATGAGCGCGATGCGCAGTTGATCCTGACTAAGCAGGCCCCGCTGCACCATCAATTCGCCCAAGCGCATTCTTCGCCGTTGTTCAGCCATATAGCCCAGCCATAGAATTCAGTATGTTATTAGGATTGTAGACTGACTATGTATCAGATTTATGCACCAGAAACAAGGCAGCACCCTCGTCCACCACAAATCATCTCGCCGCTTGCTGTAACTGTGCTATGCGCGATTCAAGTTGTGTACGATCAATACTCCCCGTGCCATATTGTGACGATAATTCCTGCGCGCGCAGGTAGTGTTGCAAAGCCAGTACGGATTTGCCAAGATGGTCAAGACTTACCGCCAAGTTAAAAGCATATTCAGGATTGTTGGGAGCATAACGATGCGCTTGAAAATAAGCCTGTTGTGCCGATGACCACTGACTCTGTTCAGCATATAAATTACCCAGTGCAGCATATAAATGCGCACCCTCTGGTTGCTGCGCTAGCAAGCTTTTGATACGAGACTCACTACCCACTGGGTCACCCTGGCCCAGCGCGCTAATCATCGCAGCCTGTGCAATACTATTTCTGGGCTCCATTTCCAACACTTTGCTATACCACCCTGCCGCGTCTGCATCACGATGCTGGCGGGAAGCAATCGCCGCCATGCCCAATAACGCATCTACGTTGTGCACATCGCTTTGCAATACCTGCCGATACAAGCGCTGAGCTGAAGCATCTTCACCCGCATTAAATGCTGTGTAGGCTGATAACAAGTTTGGGTTAATGCCAGGGGCAGGATTATTGCGCGTGACTTTCACAGCAGCATCTTCATTCGTCTCTATCGGCTCACCAAAAACTAATCGCTGAGAACTTGCCGCTTGCTTTTGGCTAGACGCTGAACGCGACGCTCTGGGTTTAGTCACAGGCATAGATTCAGCTACCTTTACTGGCGAATCTGGTATAGCTGATGCTATATTTTCTGCCGCCTCAGCAGGCTTAGCTGGCTGCATAGTTATATTGGGTTCTGCTGGTGGCGTAACTAATGAATCATTATTTGCCACCGCTACTGCCGCTGGAACAGGCGGTTGAGGTGCGACTGCCACTGGTTTTGGCATCGCCAATTCAGGCTGATTGAAAGAATTTAGATAATAATAAAAACCGCCACCTAAAAGTAATAGCGAGAGTAAGCCTGCACCAGCTAATAATGCGGATTTACTTAAACCTGCTTTATTGGTTTGCATTCTCTTGACCGAAAACATGCTAGCTGCGGCTTGCAGACTAATATGTTTCTGATTCTGGATTGGTGGAGATGATGGCTGAGAAAACCCGGCTTCATCATCCAAATCTGACTCGGCATCGTTTTGTATCGATGCTAATTCAAGCGATAAACCACCGCCAGATGCGCTAGTTTTGTCATCTGCTGTTTTTTCTTGCTCTGCTTTCTGCAGCGCCTTAATCAGCAGACTCATTGGACTTAATAATCATTTCCAGGAACTGATTGCTCAAGCTGCGATGCAGGCAAATATTGTTTATATGACTGCAATTCATCGCTTTCTAAGCTTGCGTTCTTGATCACTGTTGGGCGCAGGAAAATGACCAGCTCGGTTTTACGAGTTGCATCGTTTTTTCCAGTAAATATCCTTCCAACAAGAGGTAAATCAGATAAACCGGGAACTTTGTCAGTATTCTTAAAAATTTCATCCTGCATCAAACCACCCAGCACGGCTGTGTTGCCTGAATTTATCTGCAACATAGACTCCATTTCCCGTACTTCAATAATTGGGATATTGCTTGCAACAGTTAAATCAGGGTTGGGATCTTGTACAAACCCATTTTGACGGGAAACTGTAGGTCGAACATTGATATTTACTACCCCATTATCATTAATTTGGGGTGTCACACTCATAACAACACCTATTGGAACAGTGTTAGGAGTAGTCGTTACTGCTCTAATGTTTGCACCTCCTGCAACAGTTGCCTGTGAGATTTGTGACTGCACAGTAAAATACACCAGATTATTTACTACCTTTAGCACCGCAGTTTGATTATTAAGTACCATCAATTTTGGACTTGATAACACTTTTGTATCGCCGAATTGCTTAAGTAAACTTATTGAAGCGGCAATATTTCTTGCAGCATTAAAATAACCAAAAGCAAAATGAGAAGTAGTCGATATACCTAAAGGATTTTGCCCACGAGTAACAATTGCGCCAGTAATCGCGTCGAAAGATGCCCCAGCTCCTAGAGATTGATCAAATCGAAAACCGTTGCCTAACCGTTGCCAATCAATCCCGGCTTGAAAACTATCATTTAGTGTGACTTCTACAATCGTCGCTTCAATCAAGACCTGGCGTTTGGCGCTGGACATTACCTGATCTAAAAATTCCTGCACTCTTTCGTGCTGCTTGCTGGTACCTCGCACACTGATAACGCCTGCTTCCTGGTTGGCAATCACAGTGGCTGCAAACAGGGTTTTATATTCCGTTCTGGCTTCCTCACGTTCTTTCGCCGCCGTTGCGGCGTTGGTTGCTTGATTTGCAGCTTGAGGTGTTGCTGACGCTCCCTGTGCTGAAGCGCCAGGGTTAGCTGCCGCCGGGGTCTCGGACTGTGCTGTACTGCCGGTACGAGCAATAATGACTTCCTTGTCGGTTTCAGCCAGTATATCCTTGATATTGGCTATTAGCGTTGCCCAAAAATGGTTTTTAGACTCACTGGAAACCAAAGTCCTGGAGCTATTGGTAGTGCCACCACCGCTTGAAGATGAACCGCCAGCTCCCCCTGTAGAAGCCGATCTGCCAGTACTGGCGATTTCTGATGCCACACCTACTGAGCCGGTAGTATCACGTGACATATTCACATAATCAACTTTATAGGTTCTCAACACCGGCTGATCGGGGCTTATGCTAAGCACGTTGCCTTCAATTTTATAAGTCAGGTCTACCTGCCTGGCCAGGCGCTCCAGAATGGCGGGCAAGGTTTGATCAACCGCATTCAGCGTGACCCTGCCCTGGATGGCCGGATTGATGTCAATATTGAGTTTACTTTCGCGCGCCAAGGCAAAGAGGATTTCCTTCACAGGCACCTCATTCACGACAACACTATAGGTTTGTTCTTTGGCTTTGGCCTTGGGTGCTGGGACGAACGCGGTGCTTTTGACTGGCTTCGGAATATCTGCAGCCGCGGTGCTTGGCTTGTCAACCTGCTGCTGGTCGATATGCCCTAAAGACGGGCTGATGTTTGACTCATGTGCACAAGCTGCGAGGGCAAGCGTGATCAAGAGAACCCATATATTTTTCATAAGCGCGCGAAAACATTCCCCAATGAAGTGCTACCTACTGTATTTATCCCACAATTAGCATTAGACTGCAACAATAACTTATTGAAGTTGCTTTGTTTCTTCTAATATTCCACCTATCGTTCTCAGCTGCGGATGATAACTGCGTAAAGCGCTCGGCAACTTCTGCATTGCATGAGCAGCTTCGTCGCGATTAATGAAACTTCCATACAATATGGTCAGGAACGGTTTCCCATCCACCCGGGTGCGGTATACGTAAAGATTATCCAGTTCAACTTGCATAACCAAGGATTCCAGCTGTTGTTTTATTTGCTGGTCACTGCCACCGCCCATCAGCTGAATACTGACTGCGGAAATTGGCTGTTGTCCGAGCCAATTTTTGGTGGCCGCCAGACGGTTCTTTAAAATATCTTTGTGTTCTGCGACTGCATCCGCATTAACAACACTGGTATTGTCAGCTACGACTACGGGCGGAGCCGAAATAACCGGCTGCGTTTTAGCCTTTGCTACCGGTAAAACAGATGGCGTTGGCTTTAGGTTGAGCAAGTAACCTATCGCCAACCCCGCAATCAGTATTGCAACCATCCCAAAATACAGGTGTTTATTTTTTTGTGGCCTGGTTAGTTCTGCGCTGAATTCGCTATCTTTGATGGCCGCGCGCACGTGTTTAGGCACTACTTGATAGACATTATCTGAAAATGCAGAAAGCATCGCCTTGTCAGCCAGAATATTCACTCGTCGCACCAGCCCTTGAGCAGTTTTGGAGAGAAGGCGAATGGCAGGTTTGGAAAACAAATGCGGGCCATAGTAACCAGCCGCTCGCAGACGAAAAATTATATATTCGTCAATCTCGCTTTCTTGCAGCGGTCCAAGATTAAAGCTATGGGTAATGCGCTCTCTGAGCTGACGAATCTGCGTTTCGTTGAGATTCACATCCAATTCAGGCTGGCCGAACAATACAATTTGCAGCAGCTTGTCGTGCTTGGTTTCAAGGTTAGATAACAGCCGAATTTCTTCTAGCGTCGCCAGCGGCATACCTTGCGCTTCTTCGACAAAAATTACCACCTGCCTGCGCGAAGCATGGCGCTCCACCAAGTAACTCTGAAGTGCCTGCATCACCTGCAAGCGATCAGCATTCTTCGGTAGTTTTAGCTGTAGCTCAAACGCAATGGCGTGCAATATATCTTCCGGAGCCACGCTGGGGTTGGCCAGATATACGCTTTCGACTTTTTCTGGCAGCAGCGTTTGCAGCATGCGGCACAGCATAGTCTTGCCACTGCCGACTTCGCCCACTACCTTGATAATCCCTTCACCGCTGGTGACGGCGTAAATCAAAGCGTCCAGAATCGCACCACGGTTGCCACCAGAAAAGAAAAACTCCGTGTTTGGCGTTATCTTGAAAGGCGGCTGCTTCAAGCCGAAGTGCGCGTAATACATGGGAGCCTCTAATTAAGTCCCACATCACCGCGACAACGGCTTTGCGGGATGGGATGCGAGAAAGCTTTAGAGGTTCCTTCGATCCTTGAAGTCTTGATGCAACTGGATGCAGCCGCAAAAACATCAAAATCTTTGCCGAGCACGTAATGCAATGTATCTGTGATCAGAGGATCATCGTCAATAATGATCAGGACGGGGTGCTGTGAGGCCATCAACTGAATTTTCTGCAGCG
>JADGRN010000034.1 GCA_017880825.1 Methylophilaceae bacterium
TATTCTGCTTGTCATCTTTCAGTTCGGCGGCAGTCGGCCCTTTCTCAATGAATTTATCCAGAGTTTCGAGAACCAGCTTCAAAGATTCATCGGCCTGATCGCGCTTGGTTTGCAGTCCGATCTGGAATGGCCCGAGCTGTGCCATCGGCACAAAATAGCTATACATACTATAGGCCAGACCACGTTTTTCGCGTACTTCTTCGGTCAAGCGTGAGACAAAACCGCCGCCGCCCAGCACGTAGTTACCGACATACAGCGGGAAATAATCCGGATCAACGCGTTTGACGCCGGGATAACCCAACAGGATGTGTGCCTGGGTAGCCGGATGCGCTATGCGCTGCACATTGGGCTGGTCGGGGTAGATCACCGCAGCCAGCGCACTTGGCGCGGGCACTTTGGACAATCCGCCAGACAAGCGCTCGGCAAGCTGTTCAGCCGCGCTGCGGCTCAAATCCCCCATCAGCGCAATCACCGCGCCCTGCGCGCCATAGTAGCTATGGTAAAAATTCTGCAAATCCTCACGCTTGAGTGCCGCCACCGTCTCCGGCTCGCCGCTTTCATCCAAAGCATAAGGATGGCTGCCATAAAGTGCGGCCATGAAAGCCTTGCTGGAAATGCTTTCAGGCTGGGTCGCAGCCTCTTTAAGACCGGCGACGATACGCGCTTTTTCGCGCTCCAGCACCGCATCGGGAAAATCCGGCTGCTGCAAAATCTTGCCGAACACGTCCAGCGCCTGGTCGCGTTCACGCGCGCTGCTCAGCGTGCGCAGCTTCAGGCTGGCGCGGTCGGCATCCAGATCACCGCCCAACACCGCACCAACGTCGGCCATGCGCTGCGATATTTGCTCATCCGACATCCCCGCGGCGCCCAGTGTCATCATATAGCGCGTTACTCCGGCCAGGCCGGATTTGGCTTTTTCGTCACGCGCGCTCCCGGCAGAAAAACTGACGCTGAGATCTATCATCGGCAAATCATGATTCTCGACAAAATAGACTTCTGAGCCGCCCGTTGTCTGCCAGTGCTGGATGACCGGACCTGCGTAAGCCTGCAGGCTCAAGATCAAACCTGCCCCCATGACTAGCAAGCGCTTGAAAATAAAATTAGTGCACATGCGGCTTTCCCTTCGGCTTATTGTCATTGGGGTCTATCGGCTGCGGATCCAAGGTCGCCACGGTAAGGTTGTCTTGCACCAGATATTTACGCGCCACGGCCTGCACCTGTTCTGCTGTTACTGCCTGCAAGCGTTCCGGGTATTCCTTGAGCACCCGCCATGACAGGCCGGAAGCTTCCAAGCGGCCAATCTCCATGCCTTGATTGAAGGTGGAATCGCGCTTGTAGACCTCGCCCGCAATGACTTGTGCCTTCACCCGCAATAGCTCTTCTTCCGTCACGCCCTGCTGTTTGATCTTGTCGATTTCCCCAATCAAGGCTTTTTCCAGCTCGGCGGCACTGCTGTGTTCGCTGGGCGTACCGTCCAGCTCAAATAATGAAGTGCCACCGCGTTGAATGCTGTCGTATCCCGCACTCGTATCCACCGCAATCTTCGATTGGCGCACCAGATTCTGGTTAAGCCGCGCGGAGCCATTGCCGTCCAGCACGCCCGCCAGAATTTCCAGCGCGTAAGGCTCCCAGTCATTTTTGGCATCCACCAGTACTGGCGCGTGGTAGCCCATCAGTACATAAGGCAGTTTGGCCTGGGCTTTTACTATCAAACGACGCTCGCCTAGTTGCTCAGGCTCGGTCTGTGGCTTGCGTGCGGGCAGGACATGCGCCTTGATTGGGCCAAAGTACTGGTTAGCCAGCTTCAATACCTCCCGGGCTTTTATGTCACCGACCACCACCAATACCGCGTTGTTGGGTGCATACCAGGTTTTGTACCACTCGCGCGCGTCTTCCACGGTCATGTTTTCCAGATCGTTCATCCAACCCACCACCGGCCTGGCATAAGGGTGAACGTGATAAACGGCGGCTTGGAACTGCTCGTTCACGATTGACTGAGGCTTATCCTCCGTGCGCCAGCGGCGTTCTTCCATCACCACTTTAATTTCCTTGGAGAACTCGGCCTTGGTGAGCTGCAGATTCTGCATACGGTCAGCTTCCAACCTGAACGAAAGTGGCAGTTGCGACTTTTCCAATTGTTGAAAATAACAGGTGTAATCGTTACCGGTAAATGCATTTTCACGGCCGCCCGCAGCGGCAATCAGGCGCGAGAACTGTCCGGCTTTTACTTTTTTGGTGCCTTTGAACATCATATGCTCAAGCACGTGCGCCACCCCGGTCTTGCCATTCACTTCATCCAGGCTGCCTGCGCGGTACCATACCTGAGACACTACCACCGGTGAGCGATGATCTTCCTGCACAATGATGCGCAAGCCATTGCTGAGCTTGAATTCCTCAATTTCTGTGGCGTACGCCGTTGCTGACAAGAAAGCCAGCGATAGTAATAAACCTCGAATTAGCACGCCAATTTCTCCTTATTTTTTACCACTTTGCTGCTGCTGAGACGCTGCATTATAGCGGGCTGGACCACCATGGGCTGATCTGACACGGGATTATCCAGTGCAGGCTGCTTTATGACAGAGCTGGCTGCAAGTTAGTTCGCATTAGCTTCGCCGCATGATTGCGTCTAAAATATGGGCGAACAATACTTGGTCGACTATGCTCAGTTTCCTCAAGAAAAATACGCCCGATCCTGCTGCAGCCATGGAAGCAAGCACCCCGGCCAGTTCCTGGGCGGAGCGTCTGAAGCAGAGCCTGACGCGCACGCGCAGCCAGTTCAGCAGCCAGATTGCCGCCTTATTTAATGGCGGCAACATAGATGAAGCTATCTATGAAGAACTGGAGACCATCCTGCTGACCTCCGATGTGGGCATGGCAGCAACCCAGACCTTGCTGGAAGACATCCGTGGTCGCGTCAAACGGCAAAACCTCAACGACACCACACAGTTGCGCGAGGCGCTAAAGCAGGCCTTGATTGAGCTGCTGGCACCCCTGCAAAAGCCGCTTGATACCAGCACCGGTCAGCCCTTCGTCATCATGCTGGCAGGCGTCAACGGTGCGGGTAAAACTACCACCATCGGCAAGCTGGCAAATCTGTTTCAAGCGCAGGGCAAGACCGTGCTGATCGCTGCCGGTGATACCTTCCGCGCCGCAGCGCGCGAGCAACTGCAAGTGTGGGGCGAGCGTAACCAGGTACAGGTGATCGCTCAGGATGGCGGCGACCCGGCCGCGGTGATTTTCGACGCAGTCAATTCTGCCAGGGCTCGCGGCATCGACATCGTGCTGGCTGACACCGCCGGCCGCTTGCCGACGCAGCTCAACTTGATGGAAGAAATACGCAAAGTACAGCGCGTGATTGCCAAAGCCCTGCCCGGCGCGCCGCATGAGGTGCTGCTGGTGCTGGACGCCAATACCGGCCAGAACGCCGTGACTCAGGTGCAGGCGTTTGATGATGCGCTTAAAGTCACTGGCCTGGTATTGAGCAAGCTCGACGGCACGGCCAAAGGCGGCGTGATTGCGGCGATTGCGCGCGCGCGGCCGATTCCTGTACGCTTTATCGGCATCGGCGAAAAGATCGATGACCTGCGCCCGTTTAACGCCGCAGAATTTGCCGAGGCTCTCTTTTCATGAAATTCTCATGATTCGTTTCGACCAGGTTGGTAAGCGCTACCCCGGCAGCAACGAGGCATTGCGCGACATCTCCTTTGAAATTGAACAGGGTGAACTGGTGTTTGTTACCGGCCACTCGGGCGCGGGCAAAAGCACGCTGCTCAAACTGATTGCCGCTATTGAACGCCCCACTTCCGGCACAGTGCTGATCGGCAACCAGAATGTCAGCAAACTGCGTCCGGCGGCAGTGCCTTATCTGCGGCGCAAATTCGGCATGGTGTTTCAGGATCACAAGCTGCTGTATGACCGTAATGCCTTTGACAATGTGGCGCTGCCGCTTTATATCAACGGCATCAGCGGCAATGAGGCGGGCAAACGTATCCGCGCCGCACTGGATAAGGTTGGCCTGCTGGGCAAGGAAAAAGCCATGCCCATCAGCCTTTCCGGTGGCGAACAACAGCGCCTGGCGATTGCCCGCGCCGTGGTCAGCCGGCCATCCATCCTGATTGCGGATGAGCCCACCGGCAATCTGGATGCCAACTACGCCGCAGAAATCATACGGCTGTTTTACGCATTCCATCAGGTGGGCGTCACCGTCATCATTGCCACTCACGATGCCGGCGACATCAGTGCGCAGGAAGGCAGGAAGCTCAAACTGGCGCAGGGAGAACTGCAAATGCAAAGCGAGCTGCAAACATGAGGGATTGGCTAAGTCAGCAACGCCAAGCCCTGCAACTGGTGCTCGCGCGCATGTGGAAAGCCCGTCTGGCAACGCTGATGATGTGCGGCGTGATGGGTGTCACGCTGTGCCTGCCTGGCATTCTTTATGTGATTGTCGATAACCTCAATCGGCTGGCAGGTGATGTGCAAAACGAACCTAAAATCAGCCTCTTTCTAAAACTCGACACTACGCCGGAAACCCTGAAGGAGTTGGAAAAGCGGCTGAGTGCAAACCCCGCCGTCAAGTCTTACCGTTTTGTCAGCAAAGATTCGGCATGGCAGGAGTTGCGCCAGAACGCCGGCCTGGGCGATGTAACAGGCGGGCTGGAACAAAACCCGCTGCCGGACGCGTATTTTGTGCAAAGCAAAGAGGCAGAACCCGCCGCGGTTGATGGCCTGTTAAGGCAAATGCAACAGTGGCCGGGCGTGGAGCACGCGCTGGTCGATGCCAACTGGGTGAAACGACTATACGCCCTGCTGGCGCTGGGCAACAAAGCCATACTGGTATTGTCGGGGCTATTGGGGTTCGCTTTGCTGGCCATCATCGGCAACACCATACGCCTGCAGATTTTGACCCAACGCGAGGAGATCGAAGTCAGTAAGCTGATAGGCGCCACAGATCGCTTCATTCGCCGGCCTTTTCTTTATGCCGGCGCGCTGTACGGCCTGGGTGGCGGACTTACCGCATGGCTGATGCTGGCTTCGGTCATCTGGCTGTTCAATCTATCGGTGGCTGAACTGGCTGAACTCTATGCCAGCAGCTTCCGTCTGGGTATGCCAGATATGCCAGCCGCACTGGCAATCATAGGCGGCGCGGTAGGCTTGGGCTGGCTTGGCGCTTACTGGGCGGTCAACCGCTCGCTGTCACAATTGGAAATTACCTAGATTTAATTCCAGAATTATCAATCTCATAACATGAAACTTTCCTGCCACTAGCACTCTCTAATGGTGAGTGCTAAAATTTGCGTATGAAAGTGAGATTAACCACATGAGTTCTGCCCTGACATTAGCTTTACCGACGCCTGTATCGCTGCCGCTATCAACAGACAGCCTGGAACATTACGTCCGCAGTGTTAAGCAATTTCCACTGCTGTCGGCTGAAGAAGAACACGGCCTGGCGACCCGATTACAACGGGATAATGATCTGGAAGCCGCCAGAGGCCTTATTTTGCCGCACTTGAGGCTGGTGGTAAGTATTGCCCGCAGTTACGCGGGCTATGGACTGCCACAGGCGGATCTGATTCAGGAGGGTAATATCGGCCTGATGAAAGCCGTGCGTCGCTTCGACCCTGAACGTGGCGTGCGCCTGGTGTCGTTTGCCATGCACTGGATCAAGGCCGAAATACACGAATACATCCTGCGCAACTGGCGTTTGGTCAAAGTCGCCACCACCAAGGCGCAACGCAAGCTATTCTTTAACCTGCGCAGCATGAAGCAGGGCATAGGTACACTGCGCCCGGATGAAGTCCAGCAAATCGCGCGCGAGTTGAAGGTGAAGCCGGAAGATGTGATCGAGATGGAATCGCGCATGGGCGGTCACGAGATCGCGCTGGAAACGCATGGTGACGATGACGCTGATGATAGCTATAGCCCGATTGCCTACTTGCAGGATCAACGCGCTGAACCCAGCGAGCTGCTGGCCGAGCGGCAAACTGAGCAATTACAGATGAAAGGTTTAAGCCACGCACTGAAAAGCCTGGATGAACGTAGCCGCCGCATCGTGCAGGCACGCTGGTTGCAGGAAGACAGCAGCGCTACCCTGCATGACCTGGCTGCCGAGTTTGGTGTTTCGGCTGAGCGCATCCGCCAGATTGAACAAAAAGCCATGCAAAAGATGAAGGGACTGCTTGCCGCTACTGTTTGATACATCAGCAAGGTTATAAATAGAAACGGCTGCCTGGGCAGCCGTTTCTATTTATTCGCTTGGATAGTAACCAGTAAAAAAACTAGTGAAAAAGAATGACCGATAAAGCGCTGAGCCAAGCCATGACAATCAGCGCTACGATAATCGTCATCGGCAGGTTTTCAAACGTGAATAGCGATTTCATGGGGAGTCTGTCCAAAAATTCATGTTTCGATTTTATGCTGATTGTCCGCTTGCTTCAAGTGATTGAAGGGGTCCATAGGATCATCGTCATCCATCAAAATGCGCTGGGCTGGACCTTCAAGATCATCGAACTGGCCGCTTTTAATCGCCCACAGTATACCCGCTGCCGCCAGACTGATAAAAACCAGTGTCAGCCCAAACATGAACAGCAGAGTGACGGGGGTCATGCTGCTTTAGTCTGATCGGTATCAGCCTCAAATGCCAGGGCATTGCTCATGTGCTGGCGCAATACTTTGAGGTCAGCCGTCTGCGCCTGGAGGCTTTTCTCAATATTTTCCAGTTCACCGATGCGCTCTTCCAGCGTGTCAGTGGCTTTGTAGATACGCTTGATGCTTTCCAGGCGACGGCGCAATTGCAACTGATGTTCGCGCACTTGCGATTCCATGGGCGCAATGACCGCTTTCAGCCAGTTTTCCACATCACGATTAGCCACTTCATAGACGTGGATGACGCGGCTGGCCAGGGTTTCGAAAAACTTGGTCGTCAGCGTCATCTTTTCGTTGGCGATCATGTTGAATGCAGTATTGAACTGCTCCTTGTAGGTACGTTCCAGCTTGGCCAATTCCTTTTGATAGCGCAGGGTGGAAAACGCAGGAGGATCCACTTGGCGCAAATTATGTTCTTTGGAAAACTTCTCATACATGGCGTCCATCATCTTCGTGATTTCTTCGATCTGAGTTTCAGACTTGACCAGCCGGTCTTTCAGATCAGCGAAGAAAGCATCCATGGCGCCACGAATGCTCTTGGTGAAATTGGCTGTCACCATGGCTTCACGGGTCTTGTGCACTTCATTTCTCAGCGCTTCCATGCCCAGCAGCGTAAACAACTGGTTGGTCTGCTGCGAGAACACGCTGCGCAACGCCTGAAAGCGTTGCAGGCCTTTTTCGAAGTTTTCCTTGTCGGTTTTGACCTTGTTCATCATGTGTTCGACCACGTCTTCATTTTTGCCGCGCAACTCTCTCAACTCATCCAGTTGCTCGTTCAGCCCATGTAGGCGGGCATCAAGAATCATACTGGAATTGTTGATGAGGTCTTCGATTTCATTCTGCGTGTTGTCACGCACAATTTCCTTCTTGGAAGGAATCAGTTCATCGGAAAGTGCTTTTTCCAGCTCCAGTACCCGGCTTTTAGCCAGCAAGTCATCATCGCCGTTGACCTTGGCCAGCAAGGCTTTCTGAGCGGAAATCGGGAAAATCTGGTTAGCCTGAATGCCTAACAACTCTGCACTGGTGTTGATTTGCTTGGTGAGTTCCTTCTGAATTTCGGCTTCGTTTTTGAGTTCGTCCCACAGACCATCTATCTTGTTCAGCACCACCAGACGGCCTTTTTGTTTCCAGCGCGTGCCGCTGATGTATTGGCGCCAGACCTCAATTTCAGATTTGGTAACGCCGGTATCCGCCGCCAGAATGAACAGCACGGCGTGGGCATTGGGCAACATGTTGAGGGTCAACTCAGGCTCGGTACCGATGGCATTCAGACCGGGGGTATCAAGAATGACCAGGCCCTGCTCCAGAAGCGGGTGCGGGAAGTTGATGATGGCATAACGCCAACATGGGATATCGATGCTGCCATCTTCGTTGAGCGACATCGCATCATCCGCACTATTGGGGTCAAACAGGCCATAACTTTCAGCTTCTTCCACCGTTACCCGCTTGGTACGACTGACTTGCTTGAAAGCGGCAACCATGCTGTCTCTGTTATCCACGTTGAACTCGAACACCGTCCATTCGTCCGGATAGCGCTTGTACTCGGTAGTAGTCGCGTCAGAAACACGGGTTTCGATAGGCAACGCCTGTAGCGAAGTCGGCTTGCTTGGGTCGTAGAGCAACTCGGTCGGACACATGGTGGTACGACCCGCAGTGGAAGGCAGCAAGCGCTGACCGTAACCGGCAAAGAAGATGGCATTGATCAGCTCGGACTTGCCGCGCGAGAATTCGGCCACAAAAGCGACGTTGAGCTTGTCTTCACGCAGTCTTTCCAGCAGATGCTGGATGCGCTGATCAATCTGCGCATCATTCAGCTCCTGCTCGTTCAGCCAGTTGCGGTAATCACAGATGATATCCACTAGCCCCTTGCGCCATTCAGCATAGACGGCGAACTGATGGACAAGTTTGTTTTCGGCCATGGTTGTTCCTGAAGATCAATATTTCGTATTACTCTAGCATGCTTGCAACAATAATCAAATAAATCAGCCGGCTAATGCGCATATCTCATCTAAAATTCAGACCAGCGGAGCACAATTACAGACTAACGGTAATTGGAAGCCGTATTACACATTCTGCTATCATCTTGGTTTTACTGATATACCCTATTTTATGAGCGGTCTCACCCCCAGTTCGCCCCGCCCGGTTGATATTCGCCTGCATCAGGCCTCACGCCAGCTGGAAATCACTTTTGATGACGAAACGCATTGCATGCTGTCCTGCGAGTTCCTGCGTGCCTACTCGCCATCCGCCGAGGTGCGTGGCCACGGCCCGGGGCAGGAAGTGCTGCAAATCGGCAAGGAGAATGTCAATATCACCGCTATCGAGCCGGTCGGCAACTACGCCGTCAAGCTTATATTCTCCGATAGTCACGATACCGGCCTTTACTCCTGGGACTACCTCTATGAACTGGGCCGCGATTACGATGCCTTGTGGCTGAAATATCTGGCTAGACTCGCCGCTGCCGGTGTGCAGCGCAAACAGCAAACTTGAAAAGTACCGATATGAGCGAAAAACCAACCACACACTTTGGGTTCCAGACCGTGGACGAAAATGAAAAAGCGCGTAAAGTCGGCGCGGTATTTCATTCCGTGGCGCAGCGCTATGACCTGATGAACGATGTCATGTCCGCCGGACTGCACCGGCTGTGGAAGCGTTTTGCGCTGGAAATCAGCGGCGTCCGCGCTGGCGACCGGGTGCTGGATGTAGCGGGTGGCAGCGGTGACATGTCACGCCTGTTTGCCAATAAAGTTGGTAGCAGCGGCCAGGTCATACTGACCGACATTAACGCCTCCATGCTCAGCGTAGGGCGCGACCGCCTGATAGACGATGGCGCGGCGGTGCCTGCGCTGCAATGCGACGCGGAAAAACTGCCTTTCCCGGACCAGTATTTCGACTGCGTGTGCGTGGCTTTCGGCCTGCGCAACATGACGCACAAGGAAGCCGCACTGGCAGAGATGCAACGCGTGCTGAAAATCGGCGGCCGCCTGCTGGTGCTGGAATTCTCGCAAGTATGGAAACCGCTGGCGCCGCTGTACGATGCCTATTCATTCAAGCTGCTGCCGCTGATGGGCAAATTATTGGCCAAGGATGCCGACAGCTACCAGTATCTGGCCGAATCCATCCGCATGCACCCGGACCAGGAAACGTTGCGCAAGATGATGCTGGATGCGGGGCTATCCAAGGTGGACTACTACAATCTGGCGGCGGGTGTGGTGGCGCTGCATAAGGGCTGGAAAACCTGATCCGAGCCTACCGTCATGTTCAAACAAATCTCTACCCGGATACTCAACCACCTTATCCGCCAAAATGCATGGGCGCGTGCGCTATTGCTGCCTTACGCCGGCAAGACCGTGCGCTTCAATATCGTGCCATTGACTGCTACGCTCATCGTGCTGGAAGACGGTGGACTGGCCATGGCGGGGGAAGCCACCGAACCCGATACCAGCGTGACGCTGCCGCCAACTGCCGCACTGCGCCTGCTTGCCGGTGATGAAGCGGCGAACACGCTGATTACGCTGGAAGGCGATAGCGAGCTGGCAAGCGCCATCTCCAAAGTGCTGCGCAACATGTCGTGGGAGTATGAGGAAGATTTAAGTCGTGTCATTGGCGATATTCCGGCACATCAGCTGGCCGAGTTCGGGCGCAGGGTTACTACGGAAAGCAAACGTCAAGTCATCAGCCTGGCTGGTATGTTCGCTGAGTACTGGCAGGAAGAACAACCGCTCATCGCCAAAAAACGCCATGTGCAACAGTTTGTGAAAGATGTGGATACGCTACGTGAAGATGTGGAGCGGTTGGCCAAATACATGGAAAAACTGCAGGCGAAGATCCAGGAAAAGGCTGAGAAATTAGGGAACCTCTGATTAAGTCCACCATGAGCCGCGTTGCTATCGAAAATGGGATGATTGCTAGGCGCACGCCGCAGGTCGTAGTTATTCTACGAAGCCAAGGCGTGCAACAACGCAAGCGCCCATTTTCGATGCAACCCTTCGGGACAACGGTTTTGCGGGCGGTCTGCGGCGTCAGACTTCTCGTTAAGGGAATGGCCATTAACTTCGAAGCCTTCCTTGCATCCCATCCCGCAAAGCCGCTGTCGCGGCCATGTGGGA
>JADGRN010000035.1 GCA_017880825.1 Methylophilaceae bacterium
CTCTGAGCTGAGAAATGTATTTGCTGACGTAATTTTTCCTGATACAAATTTTCAGCCCCTTTTATATTTTCATCGTTCGTAATGAAATCAAAGGCTTTGCTTGTTTTTTCTATTGCAGGAGTGGAAAGAACTGCCTTCTTGCCCTTATATTTTTCCACATCTATGAAAACATAAAACTGCGGGAATGAGTCGGCTAGCTCTATTGTAAATTCATCCACAAAAGTGCCTCCAACCATTAATTTCATAAGTTTGACAGGATCTCCAGTGCGAACAGGCAGATTTATGAACTTACCATTAAGTTGCAATTCCAGTGATTTTTCAGTCACGGGAAGAGTATTTGACAGATAAAAATGGTCTGCCTGCAGATTGGCTCCTTGATCAGCGATGTCGTTTATAAGCTGGATCTGTATCTCCTTTCCTTTCAATTCTTTCAAATCGAAATAGCGCCATTCAAGAGAAGCTGAGCCTGAACGAGCTACTGGAAGAAATCGTGCAAGACGTCAATTTCGAGGCGCAGGCGGTAGGTGGCAGTGTCAGTTTTCAGGCCACCACTGAAATAGTCATGAACGGTCATTATGAGTTATTGCGCCGCGCTTTCGAGAATGTCATCCGCAACGCGCTCAAATACAATGCGCCAGGTGCGACCGTCGAGGTGGCCTTATGCCGCGAGGCTAGCGGCAAAATCCTGGTTGAAGTACGGGACCACGGACCGGGCTTGGCCGAGAACGAACTTGACGCCGTGTTCCAGCCATTTTATCGGGTAAGCGGAATGGCAAAAGCGGGGACCGCCGGGTATGGCCTCGGCCTGGCAATTGCCAAGCGCGCCATAGAGAGGCATCAGGGCAGCATCAATCTGAGCAACTGTGCAGATGGCGGCCTTTGCGTGAAAATCCAGTTCCGTGCTAGTGAAACTGCCGGCATTAACTGAATGGCTATCTTAGGGACTTTTTTATTGCGCGTTAAGAGCTTTAACTTTTATGTTAAAAAGCTCCCAAAATGCCGGATGCATCCTTCTGGTGCCAGCATCCCATTGCTGCCAGCCGGTGAGTGAGCAATAAATGACTGCGGCAGCGGCGGTTTGGGTGAGATTGGCCTGCTCCCGCGCAGCCCTGATTTGCTCAGGGCTTGGATTGCTGGCTGGATTACTCTTGCCTCGGTTCGGGTGATTGTTCATAAATCATCAACCTCGTAAGTGGTCGCTACGGCAATAATACCATCTAGCTCTTGGCGCTGCTCTTTAGCGCATCAGTCAGATGCGGTGCCAGGGTTTGCAATAACTGCCCGAATATCCTGGGATTGCCTGCCACAATGTTACCACTCTCAAGATAACCTTCATTACCTTCAAAATCGCCCACCAGACCGCCTGCCTCATGCACCAGCAGAGCGCCAGCAGCCAAATCCCAGGACGACAGGCCAATTTCCCAATAGCCGTCAGCCCAGCCGGCCGCAACATAGGCCAAATCAAGCGCAGCAGAGCCGGGACGGCGCAGCCCAGAGGTTTTTTTCAGCATGTCCTTGAACATTGCCAGATAAGCGTCCAGATGGGAAAAATCGCGGAATGGAAAACCGGTAGTGATCAGGGAGTCTTGCAGCTTGGTGCGATTACTGACGCGGATACGCTTGTCATTCAGGAATGCGCCACGGCCACGCGTGGCGGTGAATAAGTCGTTGCGATTGGGGTCGTAGACCACGGCCTGGGTGAGTTGGCCTTGCTGTTGCAAAGCAATGGACACGCAATATTGCGGAAACCCATGCAGGAAATTGGTGGTGCCATCCAGCGGATCGATAATCCACACATTTTCAGCCTCTACGTTCTGATTGCCACTCTCTTCGCCAATAAACCCGTGGTCTGGATAGGCATCCTGCAGCGTTTCAATGATGGTGCGTTCAGCAGCATGATCAACCTCGCTGACAAAATCATTGAAGGTCTTGCTGCGTACCTTGAGTGCGCCAAGATCCTGGGAAGCACGGGTGATGACAGTACCGGCACGGCGCGCGGCTTTCACCGCGATGGTTAGCATGGGGTGCATATTTTGCTTTCGATTGGAACTGGGCACTTCTATAAATTCAAGGTCCTAAACAAGACAGTGCAATAAAATTTTATGCGCAGCATATGTGATATGTAAGCACAAAGTTTTATTGCGCAACGCGGTATTGTGACTAAATTTGGATTTAGAGTGGTGCCCAGCTGTTAAAATGGCATTTTAATGTGTAATGCCATGACTTCCAAACTACATCTACTGGCCAACATCCGCATCGTGCTCTGCCAGACCAGCCATCCAGGCAATATCGGCGCAGCTGCCAGAGCCATGAAGACCATGGGTTTACACCAATTATATTTGGTGCAGCCGAAAAAATTCCCGGATAAAGAAGCCGATACGATGTCGGTAGGCGCCGTCGATATCCTGCAAAACGCACAGGTTTGCGAGACACTGCAGCAGGCGCTGGTCGGCTGTGCGTTTGCCATTGGGCTCAGTGCGCGCAAGCGTCAACTATCGCATGAGTTAGTCTCGGCACGCCAGGCTGCTAGCCAAGCGGTTGAAGTCGCCGGCACACAACATGTGGCGCTGGTGTTTGGCACCGAGATGAGCGGGCTTTCCAATGCCGAACTGGATTTGTGCCAGCTACTGGCAATGATTCCTGCTGATGCCGACTTTTCTTCGCTTAACCTGGCTGCCGCCGTGCAAGTCATGTGCTACGAATTACGCATGGGCTTGCTGGACGATGCTGTAGAAAACACGAATGCGGCCACGCCGTTGGCCGCCAATGAAGAGGTAGAGGGCTTCTACAGACATCTGGAAGAAACTTTGCTGAAAATCGGCTTTCTTAACGCAGCCGAACCTGGGCGCCTGATGCAACGTGTACGTCGCATCTATGCGCGCGCAAGACTGGAGAAAGAAGAGGTCAATATTTTGCGCGGTATCCTCAAGCACACGCAACACCCCTATCCACCCAAGGGCAATTGAGCCAGGCTTTTGTGGCACAATTAAAATTTCGCCAAACGCCTGGTGATTAGCCGGGCATGTTTAACCAGAGAAATAATGTTTAACCAAACCAGAGAAGATATCAGCGTTGTTTTTGAACGTGACCCCGCCGCCCGCACGCGCTGGGAAGTCATCACCACCTACCCCGGCCTACATGCGCTGATCATGCATCGTTTTTCGCACTGGGTCTGGCAGCACGGCTTTTACTGGCTGGCACGCTTTAGCTCGCATATCGCGCGCTGGTTCACCGGTATTGAAATCCACCCCGGCGCCATCATAGGCCGTCGCGTGTTCATCGATCACGGTATGGGCGTGGTGATTGGCGAAACCGCAGTCATTGGCGATGACTGCACGCTGTATCACGGTGTCACCTTGGGCGGTACTTCCTGGAACAAAGGCAAACGCCACCCCACACTGGAAAACGGCGTGGTGATCGGTGCCGGCGCTAAAGTATTGGGGCCCATCATAGTTGGCGCCAATGCCAGGATAGGCTCCAACGCAGTGGTGGTGAAGGACGTGCCAGCGGGGGCGACTGCCGTCGGCATTCCGGCGCGTATCCTGGATCAGGAAAAGACCAAACAACGCCACGATATGGCAGAAAAAATCGGCTTCTCGGCTTACGCGGTCAGCGACAACGCCGATGACCCGATGACCAAGGCCATCCATGCCCTGCTTGACCACGCCGCCAAGCAGGATCAGCAATTGCAGGAAGTCATGCAGCAGTTAGTCAAACTTGGCGCCGATGTTGAGACTGACGCAGATGTGGGCAAAGCTTTTGATGTGAACCATTTGAATAAAATAGTTGACTAAAGTATTAGGGTATTATATAGTTTGGGTCTGTTTACAGTTGGTAATCGCGGCGTCACATCTTGCTTTTGCCGCACTTTACCTCCCTGACACTTTAGGAATTATTGCGATGAGATTAACCACCAAAGGCCGTTTTGCCGTTACTGCGATGCTGGACCTCGCGCTGCAGAACACTGATAAGCCTGTAACGCTGGCCGACATTAGCGAACGCCAAGGAATTTCGCTGTCCTACCTCGAACAATTATTCAGCCGTCTGCGGCGCAACGGCTTGGTCAAAAGCGTGCGCGGACCCGGAGGCGGTTACCGCATCGCCAAAAACCAGGCCGAGATTACCGTCTCCGAAATTATTACTGCAGTTGATGAACTGATCGACGCCACCCAGTGCGGCGGCCAGGAAAACTGCCGTGACGAGCATCGCTGCATGACACATGACCTGTGGGCCAGTCTCAACGACAAGATACTGGAATACCTCTCTGGCGTCTCATTGGCAGACTTGGTGGCTTCGCAATGCGAAGGCAAAAAAGTCATCATCGCTGCCCGTCGTGAGTCGCAGAGACAGATGTCTAACAAGCTTGTAGCTGCCTAGGGCTTGCCATGAACAGCGCTGTCTACCTTGACCATAATGGCACCACCCTTCTCGACCCGCGCGTGTTGCAAGCCATGATGCCGTATTTGAGCGAGCAACATGGCAATGCCACCAGCCGCCACGTATTTGGCCGCGGCGCACGGCAGGCGATAGACCATGCTCGGGGACAGGTTGCGGATGCTGTGGGCGCGCATCCTTCGCAAGTGATATTCACTGCGGGCGGCACCGAGGCTGATAATCTGGCGATTTGTGGCATACCCGCAACCCGGCCGAATGGCCAAATCGCCATGAGTGCGATTGAGCATCCGGCGGTAACCCGCCCTGCATTTGCCATGCGTTCCCGCGGACACAGAGTTGCAGTCATCGCGGTTGACCACGTCGGTCGGGTTGAAAAAAATCACCTGGACGCCATATTGGAAAAACCGACGGCTTTGGTGTCGGTGATGCTGGCCAATAATGAAACCGGCGTGATTCAGGATATTGCCGGCATTGCTGAAACTACCAGGAGGCACGGGGCTTTCATGCACACCGATGCGGTGCAGGGTTTAGGCAAGATCAAACTGGATTTCACTGCGCTGAATGTGCATGCGATGAGCCTGTCAGCGCACAAGATCAACGGCCCGCAGGGTGCCGGTGCACTGGTGCTGGATAAGCGCGTGGATATTCAGCCGCTGTTACATGGCGGCGGCCAGGAAAAAGGCTTGCGTAGTGGCACTGAAAACGTCGCGGCGATTGTCGGCTTTGGTGCGGCTTGTGAATTGATCAGACATGAATTGGTGCAGCGCACTGGCGCTGTACGCCAGTTGCGAGACCAGCTAGAGCTTGGATTAAAGGCGCTTGGCGCCCACATATTTGGCGCCGCTAGCAGCAATGAGCGGTTGCCCAACACCAGTTTTTTTGCCTTCCCCGAGATCGAAGGCGAAACCTTGGTGATGGCACTGGATCGTAAGGGGTTTGCCGTTGCCAGCGGCTCTGCCTGCTCCAGCGACAGCACCGAACCCAGCCACGTATTGCTGGCCATGGGCGTAGAGCCGGAACTGGCGCGCGGCGCGGTAAGAGTGAGTTTTGGTGCCGGCAATAGCCGGCAGCAGCTTGTAGCGTTCTTGCAGGTTTTGGAAAACGAGCTGCAGCGTTTGAAACGATTAACCGCAGTTGCGGTGTAAAACGAAACATACAGAGGAATAAAATGAGCGTTCATACTCCAATTTACCTGGATTACTCGGCCACCACACCAACCGACCCGCGCGTGGCAGAGGCCATGATCCCCTACCTTACCCAGCATTATGGCAACCCGGCTTCGCGCAGCCATCCGTTTGGCTGGACCGCAGAAAAAGCCGTGGAAAACGCACGCGAAGAAGTGGCAAAACTGGTGAACGCCGATCCACGCGAAATCGTCTGGACCTCCGGTGCCACTGAATCCAATAACCTCGCCATCAAGGGCGCAGCCAATTTCTACAGCGGCAAGGGTAAGCACATTGTCACCATACAAACCGAACACAAGGCAGTGATTGACACGGTGCGTGAACTGGAACGCGTAGGCTTTGAGGCGACTTACCTCGCCCCGGAATCCAATGGTCTGGTTGACCTGGAAAAATTCCGCGCCGCGCTACGCCCGGATACGGTGCTGGCATCGGTCATGCTGGTCAACAACGAAATCGGCGTGATTCAGGATATCGAAGCCATCGGCAACATTTGCCGCGAACAAGGCGTGATTTTCCACGTGGATGCCGCACAAGCCACCGGCAAGGTTGCCATCGACCTAGAAAAACTGCCAGTTGATCTGATGAGCTTCTCCGCGCACAAGACTTACGGCCCTAAAGGCATAGGCGCTTTGTATGTGCGACGTAAACCGCGTATCCGTCTGGAAGCCCAGATGCACGGTGGTGGTCACGAGCGCGGTCTGCGTTCCGGCACGCTGGCCACGCACCAGATCGTCGGCATGG
Source organism: Methylophilaceae bacterium (assembly GCA_017880825.1). Taxonomy (GTDB): domain Bacteria; phylum Pseudomonadota; class Gammaproteobacteria; order Burkholderiales; family Methylophilaceae; genus JADGRN01. The sequence continues at coordinate 6,321 of JADGRN010000035.1, forward strand.
GCGAAGCTTTCCGCATCGCGCGTGAAGAAATGGAACTGGAAAACGCCCGCATTCGTCGCCTGCGCGACAGGCTGCTGGCGGGTCTGCAGGATATTGAAGAAGTGTATGTAAACGGTGACATCAAGCAGCGCGTGCCGCACAACCTCAATATCAGCTTCAATTATGTCGAGGGCGAATCGCTGATTATGGCGGTAAAGGATATTGCCGTATCTTCAGGCTCGGCTTGTACCTCGGCCAGTTTGGAGCCTTCTTACGTGTTGCGCGCTTTGGGCCGTTCGGATGAACTGGCGCACAGCTCGATTCGCTTCACCATCGGCCGCTTTACCACCGAAGAGGAAATCGACTACACCATAGACCTGATGAGGAAAAAGATTGGTAAGCTACGTGAACTCTCCCCCTTGTGGGAAATGTATCAAGACGGAATAGACTTGAATTCAGTACAGTGGGCCGCCCACTAAAAGGAGCAACATCATGGCATACAGCGATAAAGTTTTAGATCACTACGAAAATCCACGTAACGTGGGTACTCTGGACAAGAACGACCCGCATGTCGGCACCGGTATGGTGGGTGCTCCTGCATGCGGCGATGTGATGAAATTACAGATCAAGGTCAATGACGACGGCATCATCGAAGATGCCAAATTCAAGACCTATGGCTGCGGTTCGGCGATTGCTTCAAGCTCGCTGGTTACCGAGTGGCTGAAAGGCAAGTCTTTAGACCAGGCGGCGCAGATTAAAAACTCTGCCATTGTGGAAGAGCTCGCGCTGCCGCCGGTAAAGATCCATTGCTCGGTGCTGGCAGAAGATGCGATCAAGGCCGCCTTGGCTGACTTGAAAGCCAAGCAAACGCCTGCTGTAGCAGCTGCTTAAAGTTCCCATGGCTATTACGCTTACAGAGACCGCAGCAAACCGCGTGCAAAAATTCCTTGCCAATCGTGGCAAGGGGCTGGGGCTGCGCTTGGGCATCAAAACCACCGGCTGCTCCGGCATGGCTTACACACTGGAATTCGTCGATGAAACGCATCCCGAGGACCTGGCGTTTGAGAGTCACGGGGTCAAAGTGATTGTTGACCCCAAGAGCCTGGCTTATATCGACGGTACCGAGCTGGATTTCACCAAGGAAGGCCTGAATGAGGGCTTCAAGTTCAACAACCCGAATGTGAAAGATGAGTGTGGCTGTGGCGAGAGTTTTACGGTTTAATCTGGGTTGATAAATTTGCATAATCAATAGTCTTGATGCACATAAAGGAACTGCCTGAAGAATTTAATCGGCATTCATCTGCGTTTATCGGCGGTTAAAAAAATCTTTACACAACATCATGCACAATTCCAGCCGCAACCATTTTGAACTTTTCAACCTGCCCGCCCGGTTTGCCATCGATTTAAACACACTAGACCAGCACTACCGCAAACTACAAAGCGCAGTGCATCCCGACCGCTTCGCTGCGGCCCCGGCAGCAGAGCGCCTGCACTCCATGCAGCAGGCAACACAAGCCAATGAAGCCTACCGTACGCTGAAAGACCCAACAGCACGCGCACGTTATCTGCTGCAGATAAATGGTGTAGATACCGAGGAAGAAAGCAATACCGCTATGCCCGCGGAATTTCTTGTGCTGCAAATGGAATGGCGCGAGGCGATGGAAGATGCTCGCGCAGCGCGTGACATTCCCGCATTGGATAAGCTATTGCATGAAATGCAGCAAGAATCCAAAACTCTGCAACAACATCTGCATTGGGCTCTGGATGAAAAAAAAGCCTATTCCGAGGCTGCTGAAACCGTTCGCAAGCTGCGTTTTCTGGATAAAGTGCGCGACGATATTCAACAGTCCATTTCCAAGCTCGAAGAATAACCAATCACCATGGCCTTATTGCAAATCGCAGAACCAGGAATGAGCGCAGCGCCGCACCAGCACAGGCTGGCAGTCGGCATTGATCTCGGCACCACCAATTCGCTGGTCGCCACTGTACGCAGCGGCATGAGCACGGTGCTGCACGATGAGCATGGCCATGCCTTGTTGCCTTCTGTGGTACGTTACCTGCCGGATAGCCAGGTCGAGGTTGGTTATGTTGCTCAGGCGCAGCAAAGCCTGGATTCGCAAAATACCATTATCTCAGTCAAGCGCCTGATGGGGCGTGGCATTCACGATATACCTGATATCGGCCATCTGCCTTACAGATTCATTGACGCGCCGGGAATGGTACAAGTGGATACGCGCGCCGGCATTAAAAGCCCGGTGGAAATCTCGGCTGAAATCCTCAAGGTACTGAAAAACCGTGCAGAAAAAGCGTTAGGCGGCGAACTTACCGGCGCGGTGATTACGGTACCGGCCTATTTCGACGATGCGCAACGCCAAGCCACCAAGGACGCCGCACGGCTGGCTGGTTTGACCGTGTTGCGCCTGCTCAACGAGCCCACTGCCGCCGCAGTAGCTTACGGTCTGGATAACGGCGCAGAAGGTGTTTACGTGGTCTATGACCTGGGTGGCGGCACCTTCGATATTTCCATTCTGCGCCTATCCAAAGGCGTGTTTGAAGTACTGGCTACCAACGGCGACTCGGCACTGGGCGGCGACGATTTTGACCGCCGCATATTCTGCTGGGTGTTGGAGCAGTGTAAACTGCCGCCGATCAGCCCGCAAGATACCCGTCTATTGCTTACCAAGGCGCGCGAGGCCAAGGAATGGCTCACCGACCACATGGAATCACGCTTAACCGGCATATTAAGCAATGGCGAAGTGGTTGACCTCACACTCACCAGCGCCGTGTTTAACGAGCTGACCCGGCCCCTGGTCGGCAAAACCCTCGGCCCGACGCGCAAAGCCTTGCGTGACGCAGGGCTGACGCTGGAAGACATCAAAGGCGTGGTCATGGTAGGCGGCGCCACACGCATGCCGCAGATTCGCCTTGCCGTTGCCGAATTCTTTCAGCAGGAACCGCTGACCAATCTGGACCCGGACAAAGTCGTCGCTCTCGGCGCAGCGATACAGGCCAATGTGCTGGCCGGTAACCGCAGCGATCACGACTTGCTGCTACTGGACGTCATTCCCTTGTCACTGGGCCTGGAAACCATGGGCGGGCTGGTGGAAAAAGTCATTCCGCGCAATGCCACGCTGCCTGTCGCCAGAGCTCAGGATTTCACCACTTTCAAGGACGGCCAAACCGCGATGAGCATCCATGTGGTGCAAGGCGAGCGCGAACTGGTGTCGGACTGCCGCTCGCTGGCACGCTTCGAATTGCGTGGCATCCCGCCGATGGCGGCAGGGGCGGCCCGTATTCGCGTGACCTTTCAGGTAGATGCCGATGGCTTGCTGTCTGTATCGGCACGCGAACAAAGCAGCGGAATTGAGGCTAATATCATAGTGAAGCCATCTTACGGCCTGAGTGAAGATGAAATTCTCAATATGCTGCACGCCTCGTTTGCCTCTGCAGAAAATGACAAGCAGGCGCGTGCCTTGCGCGAAGCACAGGTCGAGGCGAAACGTTTGCTGGAAGCCATACACGCAGCCTTGGAACAAGATGGCGTTCTGCTGACCAGTGCAGAACGCGAGCAAATCGAGCAACAAATGCATGCTCTGGAAGCCTTATCCAGTGCGGATGACAGCCATGCCATTCAGGACGCTGTAGAAAGCCTGAATCACGCCACCGAATATTTTGCATCGCGCCGCATGGACGCCTCGGTCAAACGCGCGCTGGCCGGTAAAAGCCTGAACACCCTGGAAATTTAATCATAGAAAATAGCCATGCCTCAAATCATCGTTTTACCTCATGTTGAGCTTTGCCCGGAAGGTGCCGCCTTCGACGCTACCCCGGGCGTTTCGATTTGCGACAATTTACTCAATCATGGCATCGATATTGATCACGCCTGCGAAAAAGCCTGCGCCTGCACTACTTGCCATGTGATTGTACGCGAGGGCTATAAATCACTGGCTGCTGCAGAGGAAAAAGAAGAAGACTTGCTGGATAAAGCCTGGGGGCTGGAACCACAATCCCGGCTTTCCTGCCAAGCCATCGTCGCTGACCAGGACTTGGTGGTGGAAATCCCCAAGTATTCGATCAATATGGCCAAAGAAAGCCATAGCTAATATGACCTACTTGCTGTTACGAAAATTGGAATTAGTGCAAAGACTTTGCCATATCTGAACGTAACAGCGCTGCGAATTCATCCTCAGGTATCGGCTCGCTAAAAATATAGCCTTGAACCTGGTCGCATTTCAACTCACGCAAAAAATCCAGCTGTTCTTCGGTTTCCACGCCCTCTGCGATCAC
>JADGRN010000174.1 GCA_017880825.1 Methylophilaceae bacterium
TCCACCAGCAATCTGGTGCAGCTCGCCGCCGGCAGCTAATTGTGAGTCTTCGTTCGGGGCCGAACCCTTTTCCTGTTTGCGTTTTCCAGAATTACTCGTCGTATTTTCTTCGCTCATGGTTGATCTCCTTAATATGTAACGTCAGCCACCTTTGCCGCATCAGGTCGAGTGCTTCTTCACCCATGCGACATAGTGATCCATCCAGTCCTGCAGAAATTTCCTGCTGTCTGCACCGATGTTGCCGGCCTCGTCAAACAAGCCATCCTTTGCGTGGATGAATGCTTCGGGCTGGCCAAGCGTCGGTACGTCCAGGTAAGCCAGGACATTGCGCAAATGCTGCTGCGCCATGGACGTGCCGATAGCACCGACCGACGCGCCCAACACACCGGCGGGCTTGCCCACCCAGGCACTTTGGCCATAGGGGCGCGAGGCATGGTCGATTGCGTTCTTGAGCACGCCGGGGATCGAGCGGTTGTATTCGGCCGTCACGAACAATAGGCCCTTGGCAGCGGCAATTTCGGCTTTCAGCCGTTTCACCGACTCAGCCTGGTTCGCGTCATCATCTTGGTTGTAGAGCGGCAAGTCGCCGATTTGTACCTGCTTGAACGAGAACTCCGGCGGTGCCAATTTCACAATGGCGCTAGCGAGCTTGCGGTTGAACGAATCGCGGCGAAGGCTGCCGACAATGACGGCAATCGGGTATGGGCTCATGAAAATCTCCTTTGAACAATGACAGATGAACTGAATCGATCGCCAAGTCTTTACCTCAGCGTAGCCTGCAGCGTGATCTCCGGAACGCTGGCAAGTGCCTTTGACAACGGGCAGTCGCGCTTTGCTGTGGCCGCGATCTCCTGGAACTTCGCGTCGTCGATGCCGGGCACCGTAGCCTGCATGGTCAGCGCAATGCGGTCGATCACGAAGCCTTCGTCCAGCTTGGACAGACGCACACTGGCCGTGGTGTCGACGTCGGCAGTTGCCAGCCCGGCCTTATCGCAGGCGAAAGAAAATGCCATGGTGAAACACGCGGCATGGGCGGCGCCAAGGATTTCCTCGGGATTGGTGCCGCGACGGTCGTCCTCGAAGCGGCTGGAAAAGCCGTAGGGGTACTGCTTAAGTGCACCGGTCTCGGTGCTTATCGTGCCCTGGCCTTTCTTGCCTTGGCCTTCCCAGTGCACGCTGGCGGTCTTTTCGGTCATCTTGTGGTTCCTGTTCCGGTTTAGGCTAAGGAAGCGCCGGCGAAGTTCTTTGCTGCGAAATCCCAGTTCACCAGATTCCAGAAAGTCTCGATGTATTTCGCGCGAGCGTTGCGATAATCGATGTAGTAGGCGTGCTCCCATACATCGCAGGTCAGCAGTGGCTTGTCGGCGCCGGTCAGAGGCGTTGCCGCGTTGCTGGTGTTGACGATGTCCACCGAGCCATCGGCCTTTTTGACCAGCCAGGTCCAGCCTGAGCCGAAATTGCCGACAGCGGATGCCTGGAAGGCCTTCTTGAACTCCTCGAATGACGCCCATTTCTTGTTGATGGCATCAGCCAGGGCACCGGCCGGCGTTCCGCCGCCATGAGGCTTGAGACCGTTCCAGTAGAAGGTGTGGTTCCATACTTGGGCGGCATTGTTGAAAATTCCGGCAGAGGACTTCTTGACGATATCCTCGAGCGTGGCGTTCTCGAACTCGGTGCCCTTGATCAGGTTGTTGAGGTTGGTGACATAGGTCTGGTGATGCTTGCCGTAGTGGAACTCCAGCGTCTCCTTGGAAATGTGCGGCGCCAGTGCATCCATCGCGTAAGGCAGCGGGGGTAGAGTATGTTCCATTCGATATCTCCTGTTTGCGGTTAATTCGAAAACTTGCAAGTGGATTCCCAATACAACGGAAATCCGAACTTGCGGGTTGTTCAGAACGGTTATCCGGAATCGCTAACGCGGCTCAAATTCGTTTGAGCCACCCTTGGCCGGGCGTTCTGGTGTACATTGAATGGTTCGAGATTTCGCGCCCTGCCAATTCAAGCGCGCCATCTAAAAGCCATTATTTCCGGTCTATTGGTAAAGAACCGTTCGCTGGCGAACATAAGAGTGCCAACCAGTGCAATGTTGAGAGTGTCTGGAATTTTGTGCATTTCGTGAATGGCTGCTATTGGCCGAACTGAGACATACAACCTAGACGATTTAAGACACCTATTTCCTGACAGTGTCAGTCAGATCAAGTTTGAGTTCCTTCAGGTAAGAAAATCGGATTGATTAGCTTGCTGCATATTTTAAGGCGTAAGCCCGCTTCTCATTGGCTGACAGCTTTTTCATTACGTACTCTGCCTTTGATGCCTCTGATCTATCCGAATAAGTAACTACGGCAAGTAAGCACTTTGACGGATGTGATCTTGTGTAACGCGCGCCAGTCCCGTTTTGATGGGCGGCATAGCGTGCTGCAACATCTACCGTAATGCCAGTATAGATGCTGCCATCCTGGCATTCGATCAGGTACAGATACCAAGGTTTTTCAGACATCACTCAATCGCTATAGGTAATAAACAAAATCGCCAGCTAATGCTGACGATTGTGAGTCGTAATTCCATGTTACCAATTTAATTCAAGGCATCTTTGAGACTCTTGCCAGCAGAAAACCCTGGCGCATTGCTCGCCTTGATCTTGAGCTCCTTCCCGGTTTGTGGATTGCGTCCAGTACGGGCAGCCCGTTTGCTTACCTTAAAAGTACCAAAGCCAATCAGGGTAACAGGATCACCTTTCTTCAACGATTGGGTGATGCTGTCAGTAATTGCATTCAGTGCCTTGGCTGCATCCGCTTTTGTGAGTTCAGCTTCATCTGCGATTTGGGCAATCAGTTCTTGCTTGTTCATTTTGAGATTATTCCTGTTAGGTCGAAGGAGATGCAATCATAGCCTAGATTTTGGTTGGCTGATTATCCACTCTCATTATGAGATTTAAAGGACGGGCAACCGAAGGCTAAAGCTCAGTATCAATCACGCTCATGATGCCATTTATTCCAGAGTCTGTGAAACCACCCATGCCCGTGTCTGTGGAAATGAAACGATTCATCAAATATCTTCTTCTGCTCCGTCGTTAATTGAGCATAAAAAGCCTTGATTGCTTGCACATGCGATTCCAACGCTTGTTGCCGCTCTTTCGATTTCGCCACCATGTGGTCAAGACGATCTGGTGTTGATAACTTCGATACCTCTGACCAATCTTGCTTAGTCTGATGTTCGTCGGGTTTCATCTGCGCTATGAAATCCTTCCAAGCTGGTTCCTGAGATGCCGAAAGACCTAGTTTGTCATGCAACTCTTTTTGTTGTTTCTCCATGAATTCACTGTGCCTGGATTTGTCCCATTGGCAATGATCGGAATCAGCATTTGCTTCGAGTGGTATTGCAGCCAGAGCGGTAAAAGCCGAAATAGCCAAAACAATTATTCCCAGCTTTAAAGAGTTATACGGTTTGTAGACTTCAGATATATCCATGATGAACCTGTCCTTTGCTAGTGTTTGAGTAGACGTTATGCCTGACAAGAATTAAAACATAAA
>JADGRN010000175.1 GCA_017880825.1 Methylophilaceae bacterium
CTCCTATAATCTGCATTGATTTTCACGTAGTCATAGGAAAAGTCGCAGGTCCATACCATCGCACCGGCGTTGCCCCTGCCCAGCACAACGCGCACCGTGATTTCTGGTTCTTGCATGACGGCTGAGCCTTGTGCTTCCTCATAACTGGCCGCACGGCCGCCACTTTCTGCGACCAGCACATCCCCCAGATAGAGCTTGAGCTTGTTGACATCCAGATCATCAATGCCGGCATAGCCTATCGCGGCAAGGATGCGCCCAAGATTAGGGTCGGAGGCAAAAAACGCGGTCTTGATCAGCGGCGAATGGGCGATAGCATAGGCGATCTGGCGGCATTCTGCCTCATCGCTTCCACCCTCAACATTGATCGTGATGAATTTGGTGGCGCCTTCGCCGTCGCGCACGATGGCTTGCGCCAGCAACTTGGCGACTTCCGTCACCGTGTCGCGCAAAGCGTCATAATCTGCGCTGCCTGCCGTACCATCCAGCGTGATTTCTGCCGTGCCGGATTGGCCGGTGGCGATGAGCATCAGCGCATCATTGGTCGAGGTATCGCCATCCACGGTGATACAGTTGAACGAGCGGCTCACTGCATACCGAATCATGGCTTCCAGTGCCGGCTGGCTGACGGCTGCATCGGTAGCAATGTAGCCGAGCATGGTCGCCATGTTGGGGTGAATCATGCCGGAGCCTTTGGCGATTCCTGTGACGGTGATGGTCTTGCCATTGATCGTGACTTGGCGCGACACGCCTTTGGCGACGATATCCGTTGTCATGATGGCGTGAGTGGCGTTGTACCAGTTATCCTCGCGCAAATCTGCAATGCAATTGGGCAAGCCATCAATCACGCGCTCCACCGGCAGCGGTTCCATGATCACGCCTGTCGAGAATGGCAAAATCTGCTGCGCCTGGCACCCCAGCAAAGCAGCCAGCGCTTCGCAAGTCTGATGCGCACGCTGCATGCCATCCTCGCCGGTACCGGCATTGGCATTCCCGGTGTTGACCAGCAACGCACGAATTTCGCTGGTTTTTAACAAACCACTTTGGGCAAGATGCTCCTTGCACAAGACCACAGGTGCCGCACAAAAGCGATTTTGCGTAAATACGCCCGCTACCCGGCTGCCGGGGCTGAGCTTGATGACCAGCAAATCCTTACGATCAGGCTTGCGTATATTTGCTTCGGCGATGCCCAGTTGCACCCCCTTGACTGGGCGCAATTCGTGGACTTGGGGCGCAGATAAGTTAACAGGCATAGCGGTATTCCAAATATCACACAGATGGCGGATTTTACCGCATTCAGCACGCTAGGTATTGGGCCCCGGCGAATTGACTTTCGACCCTGCTGTGATAGTGTTAAGTTCTTGCAAAAACGTGCTGCTTATTAAGGTCAACGAGAGATGAATGATCCCGCTCTAGTTCAGGATATAGAAGCCGCCAGCCTTGCCGAGATGGGCAATAAGCTGGCCTTTTCCAAGAAGCTGCAAGCCGTCGCCAACAAGATTCACGCCGCCCACAATATCGACGAGATCATTCTCGAAGTCAGCGAAGATATCTGCTCCATATTCGAGGCGGAGAATCTGACAATCTATGTAACCACCGAGGATAACAGCTCAATTGTTTCTAAAGTCAAAATCGGGCTTAATGAATTCAAGGAGCTTAAGCTGCCCATCAATCTTCAAAGCATGGCTGGTTATGTCGCTTCGCATAAAATCATTCTCAATATTGCCGATGCTTATGATGATGCCGAGTTGCAAAAAATCAGCCCAAAGCTGCGTTTCTTAAAAGAGGTTGATAAGAAAACCGGCTTCCATACCAAGCAAATGCTGGTATTTCCCATCGTCAATCTTCAAGATGACAGCCTGATGGGTGTGGTGCAGGTGATCAATACCTTGTCTGGCCTGCCATTCCCCTCCATCTGTGAAGAGGGCGCGCAGGAACTGGCCAAGACATTGGCGATTGCGTTCAACAATCGCCGACTGTCTCCGGAAGTGGTTAATCAGCCCAAAGTAGCGCCAAATTTGGTTGAACAGCGCGAAGTGCAACTGGATGTGGTCAAGGCCAAATTCGATATGCTGGTAACAGAAGGCATCATCTCCGGCGCCGAGCTGGAACTGGCACAGCGCTCCGTACGCAAGAAAAACAAAGACCTGGAAGAGGTGTTGATGGGGGAGTTTCAGATTAGTGGCGCCGACATCGGCAAGTCGCTTTCCGCATTTTTCGCCGTGCCGTTGGAAAATTACAAAGCGGATCGGATCAAACCGATGGATCTGCTGAAAAAACTCAAACACGATTACGTGCTGGCCAATGGCTGGATGCCCATTGATGAAAGCAAGGATGAAGGCCTGATCATCCTCACACCAGACCCGGAAAAGGTGAAAAGCTCGCGTATTGTCAACAATATTTTCCCGCGCCATGCCAAGATTAGCTACAAAGTCTGTCTGCGCCGTGATTTTTACAAAACCGTGGAGCTGTTCTACGGTGTAAGCGGCATGTCGGGCGACATTGGCGACATGCTTACTGCGCTGGGCGGGGAGGATGAGGAAAGCGGCATAGGCGCGGAAGACATCTCGGCCGCCGCCGATAACGAACTGGTCAAGCTGGTGAATAAAATCATCATCGATGCCTACAACCAGGGCGCCTCGGATATCCATATCGAGCCTTACCCGGATAAAGGCAAAACCGAGGTGCGCTTCCGTAAGGACGGCACGCTGTTCAACTACATCGAGGTGCCACCCAGTTATCGCAATCCACTCACGGCTCGCATCAAAATCATGTGCGATCTGGATATTTCCGAGCGTCGTAAACCGCAGGATGACAAAATCAAATTCAAGAAATACGGCCCGCTGGATATTGAATTACGTGTCGCCACCATTCCCACTGCGGGCGGTATGGAAGACATCGTGATGCGGATTCTGGCCGGGGGCAAGCCGATTCCGCTGGATAAGCTTGGCCTTTCTGTGCACAACAACAAAAAACTGAAGGAATTGATCGCCCAAACCCTATGGCCTGTTCTTCGTCTGCGGCCCCACTGGCTCCGGTAAAACCACCACGCTGCACTCCGCGCTGGGCTACATCAACACCACTGAGACCAAAATCTGGACAGCGGAAGACCCGGTGGAAATCACACAAAAAGGTCTGCGTCAGGTACAAATCAACAAAAAAGCCGGACTGGATTTCGCCATGATAATGAAAGCCTTCCTGCGTGCCGACCCGGACGTGATCATGGTGGGCGAAATGCGCGACAAGGAAACCGTCTCCATCGGCATTGAAGCCTCACTCACCGGTCACCTGGTATTTGCCACCCTGCACACCAACAGTGCCCCGGAATCCATCGTACGCTTGCTGGATATGGGCATGGACCCTTTCAACTTCTCCGATACGTTGATCGGCATTCTCGCCCAGCGCCTCGGCAAGCGCCTGTGCGAGTGCAAAAAGCCCTATACCCCATCGCCTGAAGAAATCAAAAACATGCTCGACGAATATTGCCTGGAACTGCAAA
>JADGRN010000176.1 GCA_017880825.1 Methylophilaceae bacterium
AACCACTCACCAGAATTTCTCCATGGTCTGAGAAGCTCACAGAAACATGCGGTAAAGGACGGCCAACGCTACCTGGACGACTTCCGTCCGGCGTATTGAGCGCTACCACAGAAGCGCACTCGGACAGACCATAGCCCTCGAATACTGAAAGGCCCAGTCGATGCGCGCGCTGCAACAGGCGTGGCGATACCGGAGCGCCGCCAACGGCGACAAAGCGCAGACTGGATGATATGGATGCCCCACCCTCTCCTGCTGTAACCAGTGCTTGCAGCATTTGCGGTGCCAGAATTGCGCTGCTGGCCTCATATTCATCGAGCGCATGCAACATACGTGCAACATCAAGCCTGCTCGCTCCATCCAGCCCGACCTGTTGTAGCGGAAGGAGGCATATGCGGGCGCCGGCCAGCAACGGCGTATAGATACCGCCGATGTTTTCCAGCAGTGTGGAGAGCGGTGTCAGGCAAAGATGGCAGTCTGTCGCCCGTGCTTGGCTGGCATCCCTTAGCGAGACAGCGACAGCCTCCATCTGTGCAAGGCTCAGGCAAACGCCTTTAGGCTCGCCGGTGGTACCAGAGGTATAGGTGATTTTGGCGGTGCCTTGTGGCAACTTCTTTGATGCAACACTTTGCAACCGGATCAGATGCAGTCCGCAAAACTCGCCCATCTTATGGAACCGGATGCTGGCACTTTGCAGAAGCGCTTCAACTTGTTGCGGCTGGTCGGTGAGCAAAGCCTCAAGACCGGCATCATGCACCGCGTGCAGGATTTGTTGCGGCGAGAAAAACAGCGGCAAAGGCACCAGTGGAATATTGGCGGCAAGCGCCGATAAATCGGCCAACGCCCACGGTATACCATTATTGGCTAACAGCCCGAGTGCGCGGATATCCTGGGCGTTGAAATCATGGGCTGCCTCAGCAACAGCCATATCCAGTTGACCATATGACAAGGACTCGTGGGCGCCCATAAAAGCGATCCGATCAGGGCTGGTTGAGGCCGTTTGGTGCAGCGTCTTGAGCAGGATACTCATGCAGCGTCGACACTGTTCATGCCGGCACGCAGCAGTTCGGTAAGGTTGCGCTCCTGCAGCAGAGAACGATAGCCATAATCGATATCGCCTGCCATGACCATGGGGGTATTATCGTAATAGCTACCCCAATTAGCGCGGTCTGATATGGGAAGCTGTTCCAGCGTCGCCAAGCCAAGGTCGACCGGGCGCAAGCCAAGACGGCTTAAGCCGTTGCGTAACGCCGAGGTTCCAGTAAAAGTGGCCCACTTGTAGCCTTCGTCGTGTAACTTTGCCGTCAGCGCCACAATCAACCAGCGCGCAGCGCCAGGGTATAGCGCAGACAAATTGCCTACCTCAATGATCTCTTCTCGCTGTACGATCTCACCCAGCCTGGATTGCAGGATACCTTCGATAGGTTGATCAAGATAGGTCTCGAGAAACAGCGGTGAATTCGAGGCGGCACGCAGACCGAATGCAGCGATCAGGTCGCCCCGCTTGGTACACAGACTAAGCAGGCGCGGCATGAAATGTTCGATATTTGCGCCATGCGCCGTGGCGAAACGCTGCCGGATAAAATCTTCAATCTCGTTACGGTTCTTGGTGTGGTGCTCGCGTAAATCGAATACTTGTTCGAGCCGGAAGTTAAGTGCCAATCGGTCATGACCGATTGCACTATGGGCAACAAAATCGGCTTGTAGCAGGGCCGGCGTTGTATTCATGTAGTTCCCTTTTGGCATGATGAGTCAATAGGGATACTGCAAGCGCCGTGCCAAACATGCAGATAAAGCTAAAATAGTTACATAATTCTTTGATTTGTATTAATATTTTAATACACGTTGGTTTCCTGCCGAATCTAAATCAGCCTCCATAAAACCCTGCATTAAATGCGAAATGCGCAAATTTTTACTACAATTTTTGCGGGGTTATTTGGGGCAAATAACAGAAGCGGTATCGTCACTGATATGTCCAGTGGCGGTAATCACCAGCGCAACCTCGACATGCGCATCTATGCTGCAGAAAGGCACGTAGCCGATCGCACCGGGAGTCTCTGCGATGAAATGCATGACAGCGTGTTCGGACGAAAGTACGAAAGGCGGAGAAATACCATGGAAGTACACGTCATTCCAGTATTTCTCCAGTTCTTCTGGGGTGGCACCTAGCACCGCCTGCGAGAAAACACGGCGATACATATTGGAGGCTGGCAGGTTCACTGGTTGTACCTTGCTACCATCATTCCAGAACAGTTTTTTGCGCTTGAATATGAGCGTCAGATCTTCTCTCTTCAACCCTTTGGCATGGCCTGGAGCAACAATCACCGCCAAGGGTTCATCCACTGCCCTTACTATAACTGGCCATAGCAGGAGACATAACGAAACCAAGCTTATGGGAAGAGTCAACCGCATCAGAACAGAATTGCAAACGAAGCGAAGAATCCTTCAGGCACCTGGATTCGGTTGTGGGTGGCGTGGCTGAATTCAGCTTTGAGCACCATGGCTGGCGAAAGACGCATCGCTACCCCGGCCAGCCATAAATTCATCGCAGGTGTAGGGCCTGCTTTGTCATAGAGCTCATAGCGTCCAATGGCATACCAACGATCACTAATTGGGGCCACGCCCTGAATGAATAAGCCTTTTTCATCTGAACGGTGACCCTCATCGGAGAAGCGGTACGCCAATTCAGCACTGACTTCATAACGATCTTGCGACCAGAAGTAGTCCATTCCCAGCAGATTTTTGCGCTCACCAATCGAGCCTTTCTGCTCGAAATTGGCATAGGACACGCCGAACTCACCCAGACCGGATGTCGGCACCGTCAGGTGCAGTCCATAAGCCTCGTTGAACGGATCAAGCTTGGGGTCAGGACGCCAGTCGTTGCCGATGGCGCTATAAAGTGAATAGTCAATCTCGGTACCCATTACCGGTAGCGTGCCATAGGCCATGGCGCCGGTAGCGTTGGTAGGAAAAGTACGTTCAGTGATCAGTGGGCGGGATGTGGTCCACACCAGGGGAGCGGCATGGATAACATTCCAGCGGCCAATAGGGGTAAGGAATTTGCCCGCACGAAAATTGAGATTTTCGGAATACAGGTAGTCGGCATAGAGCCTTTCCAGCGCGAGATAGGCATTTTTTTCTGTTAGCCCGGTTCCCTCCTGCCAAGCTAAGGGGTTTTCCAGATCCAATTCAGAAAACAAGCGCAACTTGCCCTCGCTTTCCCAGTGCACGAACAGACTGAAGTCATCGACACCCAGCCTGGTGCGCTGGTATCTGTCATCTTCGGCGGCGACAGTAGCGTAACCGCCCAGTCTGAATCCGGTACCGGGAATCTGCCAGCCCTTGCCAGGCTGATAATCGTAACCGGTCGGGGAATCTTCTGCCCATGCCGGCACATTCCCAAGTAACAGCAGGACTAGCGGCAATAAAAGTCTCTTCAGCGGGAACATGATCCAACCCCGAGATGGAAAAAAGCGGATTGTGCCATATAC
>JADGRN010000177.1 GCA_017880825.1 Methylophilaceae bacterium
CGGGCTTCAGCACGACGTCGACTTTTTGCGCGTTGATCGAACGAAGTGGCTCCAGAAGAATATGATCTTCAAGATTGTAGCCGCCGCGAATTAGATTATTTTTTACGGAAAAGTCCCCAACATTTCTGAGTTGCTGATATTCATCACGCCTAAAATCATGGTCGAAGACTTGGCCCTGCACTAGCTATATCTGACAGGTCACGCTGTTTCACTTAAAATGCCCATCATGCGATTGATGGGCATTTTTTATGTCGGGAAATATTTTTTTTGTAGGATTGATGGGGGCGGGTAAAACCACCATCGGGCGTCTTCTTGCCAAGCATCTGGACAAGACTTTCTACGATTCAGACCATGAGATAGAGCGCCGCACCGGCGTCAATATCCCGCTAATTTTTGAGTTGGAAGGCGAATCAGGGTTTCGCCGCCGTGAAGCCACTGTTATCCAGGAGATATCGCAAATGAATAACGTGGTGTTAGCCACAGGAGGAGGTGCGGTATTGGCAGAAGAAAATCGCCGAACTCTGAAAAGCCAAGGCGCGGTCATTTATCTGAGGGCCAATGTTCAAGAACTCTGGCAGCGCACACGTAGTGACAAGAATCGACCATTATTGCAAACTGAAGACCCGCGTGCCGAGTTGGAAAAGCTCTATAAAGAACGCGATCCACTATATCTGGAGGTTGCTCATATTGTTGTGGATACGGGCGGACAGCCTGTGGGCAGCATAGTGCATCACATAGAACAATTATTGAATCAACATTATAAAAATCAGTATGCAGACACTTAACGTAGCCTTGGGTGAACGCGCCTACCCTATTCATATTGGCGAGAATCTGCTGTCGAGTGGTGATTTATTGTTGCCACATCTGAAGCGCAAGCAGGTGGCAATCGTAACCAATACCACGGTTGCGCCACTCTATCTGGAAAAAATTGCGCAGCCCCTGCGAGACGCCGGTGTGGCAGTAATTTCGGTGATTCTGCCAGACGGTGAGCAATATAAAAATTCCGCAACCTTGGGCCTGATCTACGACGCTTTGCTGCAGAACCGCTGTGAACGCGGTACCACGCTGATAGCCCTCGGTGGCGGAGTGGTTGGAGATTTGACAGGTTATGCCGCTGCAACCTATTTGCGTGGCGTTCCTTTCATCCAGGTCCCCACTACATTGCTCGCGCAAGTGGATTCCTCGGTCGGTGGCAAGACCGGCATTAACCACCCTCTGGGCAAAAACATGATAGGGGCTTTTTACCAGCCGCAAGTGGTGCTGGCTGATACGCTAACATTGGATACCTTGCCTGACCGTGAGTTATCTGCAGGTTTGGCTGAAGTCATTAAATATGGATTGATACGCGATGCCGATTTTTTTGTCTGGCTGGAACAAAATATTGGCCGATTACTGGTGCGCGAACCACAGGCGCTAGCCTATGCAATTCACCGTTCCTGCGTCAATAAAGCTGAAGTGGTCGCAGCGGATGAACGCGAAAGTGGTGAACGTGCGCTGCTAAACCTCGGCCATACCTTTGGCCATGCGGTCGAAAACGGCATGGGTTATGGCGTCTGGTTGCATGGCGAAGCCGTCGCCGCGGGCACTATGCTGGCTGCGGATTTGTCACGGCGCATGGGTTGGCTGAGTGATAACGACATACTTCGCATGCAAAAAATCTTCGACACAGCAAATTTGCCCACCAAAGCCCCTGCCTTGGGCATAGACGTTTATCTGGGCTTGATGGGGTTGGACAAAAAAGTAGTCGATGGCAAAGTGCGTCTGGTCCTGCAGCAAGGCATAGGCAAAGCTGTTGTCACCGGCGACTACCCCGCGCAATTGTTGCGTGAAACGCTGCAATCGATTGAACATGCCTGAGCTCGCCAGCTACGCAGCCCATCCTGCAGCCACGCGCGGCAGGCGCCATGCAGAACCGGCACCGCAAGGCCGCAATGATTTTCAGCGTGACCGCGATCGGATTATTCACTCTACAGCGTTTCGCCGCCTGGAGTATAAAACCCAGGTATTCGTGAACCATGAGGGCGATCTATTCCGTACGCGTTTGACCCATAGTCTGGAAGTTGCACAAATCGCTCGCGGCATAGCCCGCAATCTTGCCTTGCATGAGGATCTGGTTGAAGCCATTGCGCTGGCGCATGACCTGGGACACACGCCTTTCGGTCACGCCGGTCAGGATGCCCTCAACCAATGTATGAAAAAATTTGGCGGCTTCGAACACAATCTGCAGTCGTTGCGTGTAGTCGATTTTCTGGAGCAGCGCTACGCTGAATTTGATGGCCTCAACCTCACCTATGAAACCCGTGAAGGCATACTCAAGCATTGCTCGCTGCAAAACGCGCGTGAACTGGGCGAGGTCGGCGAACGCTTTTTGCGCAAGCAACAACCCTCACTGGAAGCTCAGGTAACAAATCTGGCGGACGAAATCGCCTACAACAATCATGACGTGGACGATGGCTTACGCTCCGGCCTAATCAGCCTGCAGCAGCTGACCGAGGTGGAAATCTTCGCGCGCCATCTGGCCCAGGTGCAGCAAAAATACCCCGAACTAAAAGGTCGGCGCCTGGTGCATGAAACCGTGCGCCGCATGATTAATTTTCTGGTGGTGGATTTATGTCAGCAAAGCAGTGAAAACATAGCCAAAGTCAAACCGCACAGCATCGAAGATATCCGCAACAGTCCCGCGCTTATCGGTTTCAGTGAAGCGGTCCGGCAGCAGCAGCACGAGCTCAAGCGTTTCTTGCGCAGCGAGCTTTACCAGCACTACCGCGTTAACCGCATGAGCGCCAAAGCGGAGCGCATTGTCCGTGAGCTGTTTGCCGTGTTCATTGACGACACTGGCCTGATGCCGGACGAGTTTCAGCAGCGCGCACAAACCGACAAGTCACGCGCCGTGGCTGATTATATTGCCGGTATGACCGACCGCTACGCTATCCGCGAATATCGCCGCTTGTTTGCCATTGAAGAGCAACCGCTCTGATTTTGTAGGAGCGGCGCCTCGCCGCGATAAGCATCGCCATCAAGCCACCTCATCGGCACGAGGCGTGCCTCCTACATCAACCGCATCAATCTATTACCAACTATAAAATGTGTTTTTGTTGTAAAAACGCAACACAAGTGGGCGGGGTAAGGCAAAAAAGGCACAAATTGCTTGCTAGGCAAGAAAGGGCTTTGGCATACTGTCATCAACTTCTCGCAAGGGGAGTTCGCGAACTCTCTCGAAAACTTTGATCAGAGTCTCGAGAGTTAAGGTAAGTTTAAATAAGTAAAATTAATGCAGTTTACAAGTAAATTTTTAGGAGAAACTTATGAACAAGAAACTAAGTATGGCAGTTGCCTCCGCCGTAATGGCATTTGGCGCTTCTGCTGCCAACGCCGGGATCATCATCCCGGCAGGCGACTGGACCATCGATATCGGTGGCAACGCAAACGCTTACTACACCAACACCCGTTTTTCTGGGGATTTAAAGTCTCCATTCAATGGTGCCCC
>JADGRN010000178.1 GCA_017880825.1 Methylophilaceae bacterium
TTGAAGCGCTGATCCGCGTATTGGATAAACCAGCGGCGCCGAACCAGGACTTTGATGCCAGTCAACCAGATCCAGCCAGCAGCAATGCACCTTATCGTGTGTTTAACATCGGCAATAGCCAACCGGTCAAGCTCATGGAGTTCATTGCAACGACTTGGGTAAGACTGCAAAAGAATCATCTGCCGATGCAGCCTGGCGATGTGACCGCTACCGCAGCCAGCACTGACGAGTTGGATGCATGGGTGGGTTTCAAACCAGCCACTTCAATCAAGCAGGAAGTGGCAAGGTTTGTCGATTGGTATCGGGATTTTTACAAAACTTAGCTCTGGTTGCTCACGCTGGATGGCAGGGTATGCAGAAGCTTGAGTAGATTGCATACCGAGGCAACCAGAGGTTTCTTCTGCTACCAGACTTGATTTGACGATGCAGCTTGGTTTCTGGATAATCAACAGGCTAATTCTTTAATTGTCGCTGGTTACTCATGAAACAATCCCTGATAGAAATCACCCAGCGCATCCGCGAGCGCAGTGCCCCGACACGTCAAGCCTATTTGCAGCGCATGGAACAGGCTATTGCCCGCCCGCGCGGCGCTGACCGCATGGGCTGTGCCAACGTGGCTCACGCTTTTGCGGCATTGCCGTCGAATGACAAGCTGCGTGTAGTGGCGGAGCGCGCCCCCAATATCGGGATCGTCACCGCTTATAACGACATGCTGTCCGCACACCAGCCCTACGAGGCTTTTCCAGCGATCATTCGTGATGAAGCACATAAGTTGGGTGCCACAGTGCAAGTGGCCGGTGGCGTACCCGCGATGTGCGATGGCGTGACTCAGGGAGAGCCCGGCATGGAGCTCAGCCTGTTTTCGCGCGACAGTATTGCCATGGGAACAGCTATTGCACTGTCACATGATGTGTTCGATGCAGTTCTGCTGCTTGGCGTATGTGACAAGATTGTGCCAGGCCTGCTGATTGGTGCGTTGCAATTCGGCCACCTGCCTTGCGTGTTCGTGCCGGCAGGCCCCATGAGGAGTAGCGGCATGAGCCATGGTGAAAAATCCACTGTGCGCGAACACTTTGCCCGCGGCATGGTTGGTCGCGGCGAATTGTTGGCGGCGGAATCTGCCGCTTATCACGGGGTCGGCACCTGTACTTTCTACGGTACGGCCAACAGCAATCAGATGCTACTTGAAGCCATGGGACTGCATGTGCCTGGCGCCGCCTTCGTTCATCCACTTGCGGGTTTGCGCGAGTCACTGACGCGTGAGGCGGTGCGTACGGTTTTGTCTATTATTCCCGGTGAAAATCGTTTTACGCCGATTGGCCGACTGGTTGACCCGCGCGTGATTGTTAATGCCATGGTCGCCCTGATAGCTACAGGTGGTTCCACCAACCACCTGATACACTGGGTTGCGGTAGCGCGTGCCGCCGGCATCATCATCGACTGGACTGACTTCTCGGATCTTTCTCGTACCACGCCATTGTTGGCTCGTGTCTATCCCAATGGTTCGGCAGACGTCAACCAATTCCAGGCTGCGGGCGGCCCAAGTTTTATCATTCGTGAACTGGTCGAAGGCGGCTATATGCATTCGGATGTGGCGACCGTGGCAGAAGGTGGCATCCGCGAGTACTGCAAGGTCCCGCAGCTTGTCCGTGAGCGATTGGTGTGGAAAGATCTGCCGCAGAAAACTAGCGACGACAGCGTAGTGCGCAACAGCGATGAACCATTTAGTGAAACAGGCGGACTGAAGCTATTAACGGGTAACCTGGGCCGTTCAGTGATCAAGGTGTCCGCAGTGCCAGACGAGCATCATATCATCGAAGCGCCTGCCATTGTGTTTAGCGCACAGGAAGAACTGCTTGCGGCATTCAAAGCGGGCAAGCTGGAGCGCGATTTTATTGCTGTAGTGCGCTTTCAGGGGCCTCGTGCCAATGGCATGCCGGAGTTGCACAAACTCACGCCGCCGTTAGCCGTGCTGCAAGGTAAAGGTTTTAAAGTGGCTATCGTCACCGATGGCCGTATGAGCGGCGCTTCCGGCAAGGTGCCTGCGGCCATTCACCTCAGCCCCGAGGCTCTGGCTGGCGGCCCGCTGGGTAAAGTTAAAAATGGTGATGTGATCCGTCTTGACGCAGTAGCAGGCACGCTTGATGTGTTGATTGATGAAGCCGCCTGGGCGGCTCGCGACCAGGCTACGCTGACAGAAGAGCAAGCTATTATTAATGTTCATGGTATGGGCCGTGAACTTTTTGGTGGTATGCGCCGTAATGTACTGAGCGCTGAAGAAGGCGCGGTCACTTGGCTGTAAACCATCCAGCCATGATCCCGAATAGATAACTAGAAATAAAGATTAAACTCAGAGGAATATAATCAGCATGAACACTTTAGAACTAGCCAATCTTGGCCCAGTTATACCGGTTATCGTGATCAATAAGGTGGAAGATGCTGTGCCCATGGCAGAAGCCTTGTTGGCAGGCGGCATCAAGGTATTGGAAGTAACCTTGAGAACCCCATGCGCGTTGCAGGCCATGGAGGCCATTGCCAGGGCCATACCGGAGGCGATTGTCGGTGCCGGAACAGTACGTAGTGTGGCAGATGCTCACGCTGCTAAGAATGCGGGCTGCACTTTTGCGGTAAGCCCGGGTTATACCAGTGAGATTGGTAAAACCTGTCTCAATATTGGTTTGCCTCTGTTACCGGGCGTATCTACTGGCAGCGAGGTGATGACCGCCAATGCTGACGGCTATTATTTTCTCAAGCTATTCCCCGCAGTAGCTGTTGGTGGAATTAATTTGCTTAGAGGCTTCGCGGGCCCATTTACAGATGTAAAATTCTGCCCTACCGGAGGCATCACGGTTGAAACTGCACCACAATTTCTGGCGCTGCCTAATGTACCAGTTTGCGGAGGCACTTGGCTCACACCTGCAGATGCAGTTGCAGCAAAAAACTGGAACCATATTACACAGCTAGCCAAGCAAGCCAGTGCGATTACCGCGTAACTCGGTAATCGCTGCTTTTTAGTTTTGCATCAATGGAAAACTGGCTGAGGCGCTTGTGGATCTAAAGCGATATAAAACTCTGGTGCTTGATTGTGATGGAGTGGTGCTGGACTCTAATCAGCTCAAAACACGGGCCTACTTCAACACTGCTAAGAGTTATGGCGCAAGCGATGCACAGGCTCAAGCGTTAGTAGATCATCACGTGCAATATGGCGGCATTTCACGTTACCCTAAATATGCATTTTTTCTGCGTGAAATTCTGCATCAACCAGTCACAGATGTCGCAATGACTACCTTGCTTGACCGGTTTGCTAGCGAGATTCATCAAGGTTTGTTGAGTTGCGAGATGGCCCCGGGCCTGGTTGAATTGCATAAGGCAACGCCTGATGCCTGCTGGATGCTGGTTTCCGGTGGAGATCAATCCGAATTACGCAAATTGTTTGCCGAACGGAAAATTGACTATATGTTT
>JADGRN010000179.1 GCA_017880825.1 Methylophilaceae bacterium
AGAGATCCATATGCCGGATCCCTGCGCTACCATCTGGGCCTGGTTACGCCGAATAATGACAGCTGCTTTATTGTGGTGAATGACGAACGCTATAGCTGGCGCGACGGCGAGAGCGTGATGTTTGATGAAACGTACATCCACTGGGCTAAAAATGACAGCGACGTTAACCGCATCATTCTGTTTTGCGACGTTGAGCGCCCGATGCGCTTTGCCTGGGTGCAGGCCATTAACCGCTGGCTGGGGCGCACCATCATGACAGCTGCCAGTTCGCCGAATGAAACCGGCGACCAGACTGGCGGAATCAACAAGATATTCCGCTTCTTTTGGCTGGCAGGAAAGTACCGGCGCAAGCTGAAAAAATGGAATAAACCAGTTTACTACCTTGTCAAGTTTGGTCTCATCATCGGCGCGATAGCGCTGATTATTTATCTCTAATGTCAAGAATCAAGCTTGAACCAGAATCCACGCTGGCTAGTTGCCAGTAGTTAAAAAGAAAAGGCAGAGTAACTGGCTTTTTTTATCCATAAAACCTAACTTTAGGTAATCACCGTTGGCTTGTCACGTCCGGTACGCTTGGTTAACTCGGAAATTTGCAGTGCGATCTTGATCAACTCGGCCAAGGCCACTTGCGCATCCAGATGATGCTGGTTCACATCCGGCTCGAACGCTTCCAGGTAAATACGCAAGGTAGCGCCTTCGGTACCGGTGCCCGACAGGCGAAACACAATGCGTGAACCGTCGCTGAACAGAATGCGTATGCCCTGCCCGGTGCTCACGCTGCCATCGATGGGGTCGGTGTAGCTGAAATCATCGCAAGTTTTAATCGTGTAACGGCCAAACTGCGCGCCCGTTAATTGATTGAAGCTGGCATGCAAATGCTGCATGACCCCGTTTGCGGCATCGCTGGGCAGTGCTTCGTAATCATGGCGCGAATACACATTGCGGCCAAACTGTGCCCAATGCGCCATCATGATTTGTTCTACCGATTGCCTTGCTTTTAATTGCTGCGCATCTGATTGCTGCTTCGCTGCCAGAATATTGAGCCAGAACAGCACTGCCCACAGGCCGTCTTTCTCGCGCACATGGTCAGAGCCGGTGCCGAAGCTTTCCTCACCGCACAGCGTGACTTTCCCTGCATCCATCAGGTTGCCAAAAAATTTCCAGCCGGTAGGTGTCTCATAACAGGGAATTCCCAGCTTAGCAGCCACGCGATCCGCCGCCGCACTGGTCGGCATGGAACGCGCGATACCGGCCACACCTTTGGCATAACCCGGCGCCAGTTTTGCATTAGCGGCAATCACTGCCAGACTGTCGGAAGGTGTAACGAAAAAGTGCTTGCCCAGAATCATGTTGCGGTCGCCATCACCGTCTGAGGCAGCGCCAAAATCCGGCGCGTTGTCGCCATAAATTATTTCCACCAACTCATGCGCATAGGTCAGGTTGGGGTCAGGATGGCCGCCGCCAAAATCTTCCAGTGGCACCACATTCATCACGCTATCCGCCGGAGCATCAAGCCGATTGAGGAATATCTCTTTGGCATAAGGCCCGGTAACTGCATGCATGGCATCGAACTTCATGCGAAAGCCGCTATTCAACAACCCATGAATCGCGTTGAAATCAAACAGCGACGCCATCAGGTCGGCATAATCAACCACCGGGTCTATCACCTGCACCTGCATGCCGCCGATATCGGATTCACCGATTGCATCCAGCTCGATATCAAGTGCTTGCAGAATACGGTACTGGCTGATTTTCTTGCTGTTGGCGAAGATCGCTTCGGTTACTTTTTCCGGCGCCGGGCCGCCATTGGCGGTGTTGTACTTGATGCCAAAATCGCCATCTGGTCCGCCAGGATTATGGCTGGCGGAAAGAATAATGCCGCCATAGGTCTGATATTTGCGGATGATGCAGGAAGCCGCGGGCGTGGAAAGTATGCCGCCCTGCCCCACCAGCACACGGCCAAAACCGTTGGCCGCCGCCATTTTCAGGATGATCTGGATCGCTTCACGGTTATAGTAGCGGCCATCGCCGCCCAAGGTCAGCGTTGCGCCTGGTGGTGCGGCAATAGTGTCAAAAATCGACTGCACGAAATTTTCCAGATAGTGCGGCTGCTGAAACGCCGGCACGCGTTTGCGCAAACCGGAGGTGCCGGGCTTCTGATCATTAAATGGCTTGGTGGGGATAGAGTGAATGTTCATGATTTTCTCAGGGTTGCTGGCAATTTTTGACTATGTTACCACCGCGCCAGCTCTCTGGCACAGCGCCGTTCAGGGTTGACACTGCCCCTGATAATCGCGATAATCCGTGCCCCAAGTAATGAATTGACGGGGGAATAGCTCAGCTGGTAGAGCAGCGGACTCTTAATCCGTTTGTCCGGGGTTCGACCCCCCGTTCCCCCACCAGATATTTAGCGGCTTGCATGGTTATCCATGTGGGCCGTTTTTATTCAATACAACGTTTTTCTCTTGAGGAGCACTTCAAATGCATGCCATCCCAATTCTTCAATATCTAAAGAAGCACGGCGAGCAGCTCGATACAGAAATTGCTGCGGCATTGGGGATTCCACTTTCCGAGCTTCGCTCCTCCCTGTCAGTCCTGTCAGCGCGGGGTGAAACTTCCCAGTGTAGCGTAACTCGATTCCCCCACGGAAAGCCGGTTCAGGGGATGCTTTATCGTGCCCTTGGATATATCCCACCCAAGGCACCGGGCAGGAAGCCGAGTGTAAAGAATTAGGGGTGATTCTGCTGCTACAATTCATGGACGTGTCTTTAATTGCGGATGACCATGGGTTTTGAACAACTAGCATCTCTGAAGGATCAATTGGTGGTTTCAATTTGGACATGTAAATTGCCCTGAACACCATAGTTTCCATGCCAACTTTAGTTTGAATTGAGTAACTTGCTACAAGTTAATTTGAGGTTAATTATTTAACCCTCAAATATTGAGGTTTAACATTTTTTGCAGAACCCCGCAAAGATTGTTAACAAGTGCTTCAGTAGTTCCACCTTATTTTCCTGCACTAAAAGCGCAGCGATTTCTGCATTAACTATCATAATCAATAAGTTAATAATCTTTCTCCCAGATTGGCATCATTCATGCGTATACATTCGTATCGTCACCTTACAAACGCTATTGATTTTCTGCTGCAATCTGAGAGAAAAGCCCCTTGAACGCCACCCAGATTCCATTCATGAAATTTTCCTACGGAGGTTTTTAGCATGTTCAAGTCTTTGGTTGGGGTGTTAGTCTGCTCATGGGCATGGCGCATGTGGCAGGAGGGAGATGGCGGACTTACAGTTGAGGGCGAGGATGTCAGGAATGCCGTCAAGAAGGCAGGTAGCTTGGCCCCCAATCTCGTTCTTACAAGGGATTTTCCCTATATGGGACTCTCTAATTATTCGCAGAATTCTGTCCGGAGACGTTAAGACGGTCATAAG
>JADGRN010000180.1 GCA_017880825.1 Methylophilaceae bacterium
GAAACAGGGATTCTTCTGGGCGGTGGTGCTTATGCTGCTGTTGATTGTAGCCGGGCATTTCGGTATACAGCCCATATTGGCACAGCTTAAAACACAGGCCATGCCAGCCGATGTGATGCAGAGCGTATTTGCCGACCGCTTCAAGGCCTGGCATGGTGTAGCCAGTATTGCTTACCTGGCGGAGAGCTTGCTGGGACTGGTGCTGGTGCTGCGCGCTAAATAATCAGCCAAAAGTAATTTTTGGCTTGTCTGCCTGACGGTAGATGACTAATTGCTTGCCGATATGATGTATGGCGACCGCGCTGGTTTTCTCGCAAATTTCTTCCAGCATTTTGCTGCGCAGCGCACGGTCGTCGCCATGTACCTTGATCTTGATCAGTTCATGCGCTTTCAGGCCGACATCAATCTCGTGCAGCACTTTTTCAGTCAGGCCATTATTGCCTATCATGACCACCGCGCTGAGGCCGTGGCTGAGGGCGCGCAGATGACTGATTTGTTTGGAATTGAGTTGTTGAGGCATCGCTTGTTTATTGAAAAAAGGCTGCGCAGTTTAACATGAAACCGAGTTTGAAATGAAAGCCAGGCCAACCAGCAAAGCCTGGATGCAGGAGCATCTGACCGACGAATTCGTCAAACGCGCGCAACGCGAGGGCTATCGCGCCCGCTCAGCCTATAAGCTGATGGAAATCGACGACAAGGACAAGCTCTTCAAGCCCGGTATGACGGTAGTCGATCTCGGCGCCACTCCCGGCAGTTGGTCGCAGGTGGTGGTGCAGCGCCTGCATGGCAAAGGCAGGGTGATTGCGCTGGATTTGCTGGAAATGCAGCCCCTGTCCGGTGTTGAATTCCTGCAGGGGGATTTTCGTGAAGAGGACGTTCTTAAAAAGCTGGAAGAAATGCTGGCGGGCAAAAAAATAGACCTTGTAATTGCCGATATGGCACCCAATATGAGTGGCATCAACCTGGTAGATCAGGCCAGTGTGGCTTATCTGGCAGAGCTGGCTTTGGAATTCAGTTTGAAATGGTTGAAACCGGAGGGCAATTTTCTGGTCAAAGTTTTTGTTGGCACGGGCTTTGATGACATCGTGCGTAATATGAAACAAAGTTTTGAAAAAGTCGTGACACGCAAACCCAAGGCTTCACGCGACCGCAGCAGCGAAATCTATCTTCTGGGTTTGAAAAGACGGCATTAAAACGGCGGGTTGCAGCAGTCGACTTAAAATCGGTTTAGAATGAAACATATGGATTCCCCCACAGTACAAGGAACGGGACTTTGAACAATATTGTTAAGAATATCGCTATCTGGCTCATCGTGGCGCTGGTGCTAATGACTGTATTCAATCAGTTTGGCCCCAAACACACCAGCGATGGCCAGATTGGCTACTCCCAGTTTCTCGATGAAGTGAAACAGGGCCGTATCAATAAGGTCATGATAGACGGCCATGTGCTGCGTGGTACTACCAGTGACAACAAGCACTTCAATACCTACGCGCCCACCGATCCCTGGCTGGTTTCTGACTTGCTGAAAAACAACGTCACAGTGGAAGCCAAGCCGGAAGACGAGCCTTCGCTGCTCATGAACATCTTTGTTTCCTGGTTCCCCATGCTGCTGCTGATCGGCGTCTGGATTTTCTTCATGCGCCAGATGCAGGGCGGCGGCAAGGGCGGTGCTTTCTCGTTTGGCAAGAGCCGTGCGCGTCAGCTTGACGAAAGTACCAACCAGATTACGTTTGCCGATGTGGCGGGCTGCGATGAGGCCAAGGAAGAAGTAGCCGAGTTGGTTGAATTCCTGCGCGAACCTTCCAAGTTCCAGAAACTTGGCGGCCGCATTCCACGCGGCGTGCTGATGGTCGGCAACCCCGGCACCGGCAAGACCCTGCTGGCCAAGGCCATCGCCGGCGAGGCCAAAGTGCCATTCTTCAGTATTTCTGGCTCCGATTTCGTCGAAATGTTTGTCGGCGTGGGCGCCGCCCGTGTGCGTGACATGTTCGAGCAGGCAAAGAAAGCCGCGCCATGCATCGTATTTATCGATGAAATCGATGCCGTTGGCCGTCAGCGTGGCGCCGGTCTTGGCGGCGGCAATGACGAACGTGAACAGACGCTTAACCAGTTGCTGGTGGAATTAGATGGTTTCGAGGGTACTGCGGGCGTCATCGTGATCGCGGCGACCAACCGTCCCGATGTGCTTGACCCTGCCTTGCTGCGTCCGGGCCGTTTCGACCGCCAGGTGGTTGTGCCATTGCCTGATATTCGTGGCCGTGAACAGATTTTGATGGTGCATATGCGCAAGGTGCCGATTGCCCCGGACGTCAAAGCCGATGTTATCGCCCGCGGCACGCCGGGTTTTTCCGGCGCCGATCTCGCCAATCTGGTAAATGAAGCCGCGCTGTTCGCTGCGCGCAGTAACAAGCGCTTGGTCGATATGGAAGATTTCGAGCGCGCCAAAGACAAGATCATGATGGGTGCGGAACGCCGCTCCATGGTGATGAGCGAAGATGAGCGCAGAAATACTGCTTACCACGAGTCCGGCCATGCGGTGGTGGCCAAGCTGTTGCCCAAGGCTGATCCGGTGCACAAAGTCACCATCATTCCACGTGGCCGTGCGCTGGGCCTGACCATGCAGTTGCCGGAAGAAGATCGCTACGCCTATGACCGCGAATATCTGTCCAACCGTATCGCCATCATGTTCGGTGGCCGTATCGCAGAAGAGTTGTTCATGCATCAGATGACCACCGGCGCCTCCAATGACTTTGAGCGTGCCACGCAATTGGCGCGCGACATGGTGACGCGCTATGGCATGACCGATGCACTGGGCCCCATGGTCTACGGCGAAAGCGAGGGCGAAGTGTTCCTTGGGCGCTCGGTGACTACGCACAAAGGTATGTCGGAAGCCACCATGCAGAAAGTAGATGCTGAAATCCGCAGTATTATCGATACGCAATATGGCATTGCGCGCAAGTTGCTGGAAGATAATCGTGACAAGGTTGAAGTCATGGCCGCGACCCTGCTGGAGTGGGAAACCATAGATGCCGACCAGATCAACGACATCATGGCTGGTTTGCCTCCGCGTCAACCCAAACCTACCAACATCCCGTTGCCACCACGCGATAATGGCTCATCCGGAAGTGCATCCACGCCCACCGTGCAGCCAGTGCAAGAGGCATGAGTGCCGCTTACTAGAGCCTAGTTATTACTTCTATGAAAGGGAGCGCAGAGAAAATTCTGTGCTCCCTTTGGTTTTTATGGCTTAATCTTTCCCTATGATTTTTTCCTGCGGCAAATACGAACTCAATTTATCACGGCCACATGTCATGGGCATCGTCAACGTCACGCCCGACTCGTTTTCCGATGGCGGCAAATATGAATCCACCGAAAAAGCCGTGGAACATGCACTGCA
>JADGRN010000181.1 GCA_017880825.1 Methylophilaceae bacterium
ACAGTTCGGCTTGCTGCTCCATGCGCACGATGGCCTGATTGACTTCGCTGAGAGCCTGGTAGAGGTGCGACAGGCGTTGAATACGCAGCTCGTTGTGCTTGCGCTTGGTGATGTCGTGCACGAAAACGAAGCTGTATTCTTCTCCTTCAGAGTAAATAACATTAGCAACCATCTCGACTGGAAAAATCGTTCCGTCTTTACGCCTGTGGCGCGTCTCCAAGATGATCATTCCTTTTTTCTTTTGTTCCTCCCAAGCCATAGGCTGCGCTTCTGGAGGGAAATCCGGATCGAAATCCCAGATATATAGACCAGCCAGTTCCTCACGGCTGTAACCCAGGCTTTGGCAGGCATAATCGTTGACATAGATCACTTGCCCCTCAGGGGAGAGCCAGTAGAAAGCGCTCCTGCTTTTGTTAATGGCGGTGTGCGCCAACTGGAGTTGCTGTTGGGTGTGTGCATGCGCGCGGTTGTCCCAGTTGGTGCCGATCATGCGCACGGGGTTGCCGGCCTGATCCTTGATCACCTGGGCGCGCCCCTTGATGTAGTGCACCTCCCCATCCGGCCAGATCACGCGAAACTCGGGCTCGTATTCCCTGATACCGGCAATGGCGTCTTGCAGTGCCGCCTCGGTTGCTGCCCTGTCTTCCGGGTGCAGTCGTGTTGACCACGCATCGTAAGTCCCCGAGTAGTCCTCTCGGCGCGCGCCATACAAGGCGAACATGGTATCGTCCCAGATCAGTTCATTGGTTTGCAGGTTAAGGTCCCAGATTCCGACTTGGCCTGAAGCAACGGCAAGCTTCAGCCGCTGCTCGCTGGCCCGCAGCGCTGCTTCGGTTTGCTTGAGTTCGGTAATGTCGCGAAAATACCAAACCCGACCCAAATATTCCTCATTTTGCCCAAACATGGGAGCAGAATAGCGATCCAGAACTCTTCCGTCCCTAAGCAGTATCTCCTGGTGACATTTCTCTTTCTTATGTTCATACAAGTATTTTACTCTGGCGATGAAGCTGTCCGGATCAGCTATTTTACCCAGCACGGCCTGTAAGGCAGCTTCATCGGAATGGGACGCTAAAACCCGGGAGGGAATATCCCAGATATCGACAAATTTTTGATTGAAAGAAATTATCTGGCCTTCTTCGCCCACCACGAGGATGCCATCGGGTGAATTCTCCTGTGCGGTAGCAAGGAGAGCATCCCGCAATTGCAAGTCATGCTCATGCTTCAAATTTCCGGTTTTGGTCGATTTTGTCATCATGTTCGCATACAGTATTTATACCGGAGCCTAGTATATTCCCTAGAAATTTTGTGGCCCATAAAAAAGCCAGAGCGAGACCACTGGACGGCCACATAATAAAGCACGATTTTGGCGAGCAGCGCATACGCCAGCGCCAAGCCAGCCAGTCGGGGTAAATCAGACCAACGATAAACAAGTGCTAGTTTCAATCTGTACCTTAGAGCCTATGTTTTTGATACGAAGGGGTTAATTTAGCAGTCCATGATTTTTTTGTAATTGGCGGGCTCCTCATGTCTGAAGGTATCGGTTGTAGATTTGTATCGAATTTTGACCCGGGATATGCACTGAACTTTGACCCCCCCATTTCGCCACAGTATGTATGAAAATTACTACCCGCACAAATCCATAAACAAGGCCAGGTGTTCACCAAAGTGTGGGAAGTCCACGGTTTGTAACGCCTCGAATGCCATCGGGCTCATCTGATTAAGATGGCTGGCCAGAATATCAAATTCAGCCTCGATAAGCTTGATCTAGCTCAAGCCAGGCGGCGCTCTGTCAGCCGCTCCAGCACCTTGAGTGGTGAGAGTTCAGGGTGGTATTGTCCGCTAATTGGCAGGTGGAAGGTCTGCTCAAACATGAATTGGCCGGACATCGCTGCGTGCAGCACCTGATCGGAAAAGCAGACCCAAGTGCTACCGGCTAGAAAATCTACGGTCTGCTGAGGGGCATTTTTTTGATAGTCGAGGTCGGTTTTCATGCGGTCGTGCAGGTGCAGCATGATGTGATCATATTCGCTGCGTGGGCGTTTGGTGATCTTGAGCGCATGCAGCAGCCAGGCTGAGCCCGGCAATTGGCGTGGAATCTGTGGCAGGAAGCGCTTTGCGGCATCCTCGAACGGCTCGCCCACGCGCCATACGCGCGACACGCCGACCGGATTCACATTGGTAAAAACGCGCAGGATACGCTCGCCATGGTTAGGGCGCGAGGGAAAGGCATCGACATGCAGGCGCGAATCGTCTTTCTTCCATGATGGCGGTGGGCCTTCCACGATGCTGGGACGAAAACTGGTACGCGCTTTGTTGAGGTGCTTGGTGTAGTTGGGGAATAGCCGGTTGATGAGGCTGGCCGACTGCTCGGAATAACGCCGGATCATGCTGCCCATCTGTTTTAGCAATTCGGGCGAGCCGCTGGCACCACGTACTTCGTTGCCTTCCAGACTGATGTTCTTACGCTTACCGCTCAACCATTCGGGCGAATAAAAAATTTGTTCGGCATCTTCCAGATCAAAGCGCAACTTCGGCAAATGCAGTACCTTGCCTTGCTCCAAAGTGAGCGCCAACTGATCACTGAGCGTCGGCTGCACGTTAGGCTGCCAGTTTTGAATGTCCATGCTATGCAGAGCTTGCATATGGTATGCCCTAGTATTGTTCTTGCAATGCTCAGCATTTTAGCAGACTGGCTTTTCAGCCAACCAGGCTAAATGATTACTTCGATTCTTGCGATTTATTAAGCCACATTGAGTTATACGGTCGACGAGAATCCCCGGTTTGATGGCAAAATAGCGGCAAATGGATTTTTCATGAAAATATTAGCGCTAGACACCTCTACCGAATATTTGTCGCTGGCCTTGTGCCTGGATGGTAAAGTCCATGTGCGCGAGCTGCTGGCAGGACAGATGCACTCGCAGCGCATATTGCCGTTGCTACGGGAATTGCTGGACGAGGCCGGCATCGAATTGCAGGATCTGGACGGGATCGCTTTTGGTGCCGGCCCAGGTTCTTTTACCGGCTTGCGCATAGGCTGCGGCGTGGCCCAAGGCTTGGCGTTTGGCGCCAGTCTGCCGGTAGTCGGAGTGAGTACCCTGCTGGCCTTGGCGCAAGGTAGTGGCGCCCCGCGCGTGATTGCCTGTCTGGACGCGCGCATGGGGGAGGTTTATCACGCCGCTTATGTCAAAGCAGGAGAAGTTTGGGAAGAAATCAGCGCGCCGGGGCTGTATAAACCGGAAGCAGCACCTTCCTTGTCTGGGGATAGCTGGATAGGCGTGGGTAGTGGCTGGGCGGCTTATGGCGACACCCTGAAAGCTTGTTACGCGCAGCAGGTTGCGCAAATTCTGCCTGATCAATACCCATCTGCCATGGCCATCGCCGAGCTGG
>JADGRN010000036.1 GCA_017880825.1 Methylophilaceae bacterium
CACTACCCTTAGATCCGCGCCGTGGTTAAGCAGATGGGTGGCGAAAGCGTGGCGCAGCACGTGGGGTGAGAGCGCTTTATTACTGCCTGCCAGCACGGCATAGCGTTTGATCAAGTACCAGAATGCTTGGCGTGTCATCGCCGATGCACGCCGCGTGACAAACAGGCTATCGCATAAACGCTTTTGTAAAAGCTCTGGGCGCGCTTCTTTCAAATAGCGTGCGATCCATTCGATGGCCTCCTGCCCCAGCGGCACCAGACGTTCCTTGCTGCCCTTGCCCATCACGCGCACCACGCCCATCTCCAGGCTGGCTTCTGTCACCTTCAAACCCACCAGTTCGGAAACGCGCAGACCGCTGGCATACAGTGTTTCCAGCATCGCTCTGTCACGCAGCCCCAAAGGCTGGTTGACGTCAGGCGCATTGAGCAAAGCTTCCACTTCTTCCTCGCTCATGCTTTTGGGCAATGAGCGAGGAAGCTTGGGCGAATCTATTTGCAGGGTGGGATCGATGCTCAGCTTGTTTTCACGCAGGGCGAAGCGATACAGCCTGCGCAGGCTGGCAATCAGGCGGCTGATACTGCGTGGCTGGCTGACCGGGTACTTGACTGCGAGGTAACGCTGGATATCGGCCTGTTCCGCTTCAATTAAATTTTTACCAGCGTGTTTTTCAAGCCAGCCTGCGTACTGCACCAAATCTTGCCGGTAACTACCCAGCGTGTTGCGCGATAAGCCTTCCTCCAGCCACAGCCGATCAGTCAGTTCGTCAAGCAAGGCTTGATTGGCTTGGTTCAGGGCTTCCCTCACTTTCGAGTGCATTTTTTTCATGACTGAGCAGCCATTGTTTAACTGCAAGTGATCTTTTGTCCTTGCCTTGATTAAATCCGCCCAAACCGTTTTTAGCGACGACACGATGACAGGGAATAATCAGCGGCAAGGAATTTGCGCCGCAGACATTGGCAACAGCACGAGGGCCAGAGCCTACCTTGGCTGCCAGTTCACCATAAGTAAGTGTCTGTCCGCAGGGAATAGCGGCGATTGCCTCCCATACGCGTTTTTGGAAAGCGGTACCTTTGACGACAAAAGGCACGTCCAATGAAGTATGAGGATTGCGGAAATATTGATGGAGTTGGTTTGTGATATTTTGCACGAACGCTTGTGGAGAACGCTTTTCAGCTCTTGGCGTATTTAGCAGATCGACCTCAGTCAAAAAATCATCTTGCGCACAAATACCCACCGCCCCAAACGGGGTTGGAATAATGGCGTCATAGTTTTTTTCCATAGCATCATCCTAACCGAAACCAATAGCCTCGAAAATAAAAAAAGCCCAGAAACTCGGGGCTTTTTTATGGATTAAGACGAGGCAATTACTCTTATGCTGGCGCCATCACTTCTTTATCACGCGCTTTCAGCTTTTCCTTGATACGTGCGGATTTGCCGGAACGCTCCCTGAGATAGTAAAGCTTGCTGCGGCGTACGTGACCGCGGCGTTTCACTTCGATGCTGGCGATTTGTGGTGAGTAGGTCTGGAAAGTACGTTCCACGCCTTCACCGGATGAAATCTTGCGCACGATGAACGAAGAATTCAGGCCGCGATTACGCTTGGCAATCACTACGCCTTCATAAGCCTGCACACGCTTGCGCGTGCCTTCGACTACGTTCACGCCTACCACCACGGTGTCACCCGCAGCGAAGTCGGGAATAGTCTTACCCAGGCGGGCAATTTCTTCCTTTTCCAGTTGTTCAATAATATTTGCCACTTCAGTTGCTCCTTCTAGTTATGTGAGTCTTGTTCCTGCTCTATTTCCTTAAGCAGCCGAGACTCCTCTTTTGACAACGACCTTGCGGCCAGTAAATCCGGGCGTCTGCCCCGGGTTCTTTGCAATGACATTTTGAGGCGCCATTGCTTGATCTTTGCATGGTTGCCGGACATCAACACTTCCGGCACCTTCACGCCCTTGTATTCCTCAGGGCGGGTGTAGTGGGGACAATCCAGCAGACCATTCACAAACGAATCTTCCGCTGCCGAATCCGCATCGCCTAAACTACCTGGCAATTGCCGCACTATTGCGTCGATGAGCGCCATCGCCGGCAACTCACCACCGGACAATACATAATCACCCATCGAGTATTCTTCGTCTACCACGCTGCTCAGTAGCCGCTCATCGACGCCCTCATAACGGCTGGCCAACAATACCAAACCTTGCTCGGCTGCTAACTGCATGACAATTTCATGCGTTAACGGCTTACCTTGCGGCGACAGGTGTATCACCTTAGGCTTAACTACCCCAGCCTGCTGCTGCCGGGTTTTCGCTGCGTTAATTGTCTTTTCCAGCGGCTCTGCCAGCATCACCATGCCGGGGCCTCCACCGTAGGGCCTATCATCCACAGTGCGGTGGTTGTCCGTGGTGAAATCCCGTGGATTCCACAACGCCAACTCATATATCTTATTTTCCAGCGCGCGCGCTGTAATGCCAAACTTGCTTATGGCATCAAACATCGGTGGAAATAAGGTTACCACGTCAAATTGCAGAGCTTTGTTCAAAACTCTGCGTGCCTAAAAATTTTCATCCCAGTCCACCAGCATGGTCTTTGCTGCCAAATCAACTTCCAGAACGACTTGGTCAATGAAGGGAATCAAGCGTTCTCGATCGCCTTTGACTACCAGTACATCATTAGCGCCAGTCTCAAATACATCGACCACTGTGCCAAGATCAACTCGCTGCTGATTTTTAACTTCCAACCCGATTAAATCAGACCAGTAGTATTCATTATCTTCCGGTTCCGGCAATTGCTCACGCGGTATTGCAACGTGCTTGCTCTTGAAGGCCAGCGCCACATCGCGATCATCAATGCCCCGCAACTTCACCAGCAGCGTATTAACGTGAATTTTAACGGTCTCAACGCTGAACTTCTGCCACGGCGTATTTCTCAGTCCGTCATCGCGCCCCAACCACCATTCCGGGTAATCGAACAGGCTATCGAGCGTTTCGGTATCCGGCTGTACTTTTAGCCAGCCATAAATGCCATATGGGGCGACTATGCGCCCCATGACTACCATTTCACTCACCGCTTGTTTCACACAACCGCCTTCACATTTGAAAGCGGTCTGGCCAAATTAGGCAGCTTCCGGAGCTTCCGGAGCTTCTTTAACTTCAGCAGCCTCTGGCTCTGCTACAGCCTCTGGTTCTACTGCAGCTTCGGCCTGTTTCGCTTCGGCAGCGGCAGCATCCGCAGCAGCTTTAGCTTCAGCGGCTTCGGCAGCCTCTTTTGCCTTGGTAGCATCAGCAGCTTCTTTAAGTTTGGCAGCTTCGGCAGCCGCAGCCTTGGCTTTTACCGCTGCAACCTTGGTAGCTTCTTTTTCCTTGGCTGCCAATGCGGCTTCAGGGCCCTTTGCGTGTTGCTTGACCAGACGCGCTACGCAATCCGAGAGCTGGGCACCAGTGCTTTGCCAATGCGTGATGCGTGAGGTATCCAAACGCAGACTTTCCTGACCACCTTTGGCGAGCGGGTTGTAAAAACCAACACGCTCGATGAAGCGACCATCGCGGCGATTACGTGAATCCGCAACCACTACGCTGTAAAAAGGGGTTTTCTTCGCGCCACCGCGGGCTAGTCGAATGATCACCATAATATTTGTTCTCTTTATAAGTTTTGCAGAAAGGGGCGGATTTTACGTTATTTTTTAGTGCCTTGGCAAGGTAAATCTGGTCAGCAAACAAATCCGGCCGGTTAAGCTTTAGCCCTGATAGCGTGCTTGATATAACGTTGGATCTGCGAGTCCCGCCGCTGCGAAGCCCTCGCGTCGAAACCGGCAGGAATCACACAGCCCGCAGGCACGCCCTTGCTGGTCCGCCTGATAGCAGGAAACGGTATTGGCGTAATCCACCCCCAACGCACTACCTTGTTTAATAATCTGCGCCTTGGTCATATCGATCAGCGGTGTATGCACCGTGATGGTCTTGCCTTCGACCGCTGATTTGGTGGCGAGATTAGCCATGCGCTGAAAAGCCCGCACATACTCGCCCCGGCAATCCGGATAGCCGGAGTAATCCAGTGCATTGACGCCGATAAAAATATCCTGCGCTTCCAGCACCTCGGCCCATGCCAGCGCCAACGACAGCATGATGGTGTTGCGCGCCGGCACATAAGTGACGGGGATGCCTTCGGTCGGCGCTTCAGGAACATCAATGGCGCAATCGGTCAGCGCAGAGCCGCCGAACATGGAAAGATCAAGCTTGGCTATGCGATGCGCAGCGGCACCCGATATTTTTGCAACGTGCTCAGCTGCTTTCAGTTCAGCAATATGGCGTTGGTGATAATCCAGGCTTAAACAATAGCATTCATAGCCTTCGCTACGCGCAATGGCTAGCACTGTCGCCGAGTCCAGCCCGCCGGAAAGTAATACGACCGCTTTTTTCATCGTAGCCTTTTAATTTATTTTCCAGCCACTTCACCCCAGAGAATCTTGTGCAACTGCACTTGCATACGAACCGGCAATTTATCCTGTAATATCCATTCGGCCAGCTCGGTCGGGTTGACTTGATGGTAAACAGGGGAAAACAGCACACTGCACCGTTTATCGAGTTCACGTTCGGTAAGCACTTGCTTCGCCCAGTCGTAGTCGCTGCGGCCGCACAGCACAAATTTGACTTCATCTTTTGGCTTGAGATGTTGCAGATTGTCCCACAGGGTTTTTTCCACTTCGCCCGAGCCGGGAGTCTTGATGTCCAGAATCACCGCCACGCGAGCATCAACGCCACTGGTATCAATAGCACCGCCAGTTTCCAGCGACACCTCATATCCTGCATCACAAAGTTTCTGCAACAAGGCCAGGCACTCTTTTTGCGCCAACGGCTCACCGCCAGTCACCGTGACGTAGCGCGTGTCGTAACTGGCCACTTGCGTCATGATCTCGTCCAGCGCCATGTTGTGGCCACCGCTAAAGGCATAGGTGGTATCGCAATACACGCAACGCAGGGGGCAGCCTGTGAGACGCACGAACACCGTGGGCAGGCCTACACGCGATGACTCTCCTTGCAGGGAGTGGAAGATTTCATAAACGCGTAATGTCATGGAGCGTGAGTATAGCTACGTAATTTCATGGAGCGTGATTATACGCTTCGTGGTGCAGGCTTTACTTCAAGAAACTTACTTGGACTTGATGGATTCCAGCACCGTCAGGCGTTTCTTCGCCGCAGGCGCGACTTCACTGCTGGAGTGCTTGTCCAGCAGCTCATGTAAAGTCTTTTTGGCGCCGTCAATGTCGGCCAGCTGAATCTGGCAGTTGGCGATATTGAACATGGCATCCGGCACTTTAGGGCTATCCGGGAATTGCTTGATCAATTTTTGTTGCGTGGCGATGGCAGCTTTGTAGTTTTTCAGCAAAAACTGCGCATAGCCCAGCCAGTATTGGGCTTCCGGCGCATGGCTACTATTTGGATAGGTTTGCAAAAATTTATCGTAGGCGTCAAAGGCTTCCTTATGCTTACCGGCCTTGGTCAAGGCCAGCGCCACTTCGTAGTCTTTATTCTCCGAACTTGCATCGGGCACAGGCGCTGTTGTAGTTGCTGTTGCAGCAGTCGGCGGCGCTTCACTGGCGGCTGCGGCAGGTGTGCCGCCTTCCAGCTTGCGCAGACGGCCATCCAGGTCACCATACAGATCGCGCTGACGCTGCTGCGTGCTGTCAATACTATGCGTAGCCACTTCCAGCTGGCCTTTGAGTTTGCTGATCTCCTGATTCAGCCGTTCATTTTGATTCAGCAAATCCAGCAGGCCCTGGCCCTTGAGCACCCCTTCCATGGCCGCGATGCGCTCTTCCAGCGCCTGCTGCTTCTTTTTCGCCTCGTCCAGCGCGGCCTGTAAAGCCTGATTCTGACTTTGCAGCTTGGTCACCTGCTGCTGCACCTCGCCGATCTGGCGTCGCGCTTCGGTATCATCAAATAGCGCGGCGTGTACCTGCGATGAAAGCAGCAAGCAGAGTGATGCCAGAACCAGGGTACGCATTATTCGCCTTGATAAACGATGTCAGCGTGGCGATTTGCTTTCCAGCAAGCTTCGTCACGGCAGTTGGCATTGGCTTTTTCTTCGCCATAACTGACGGTTTCGATCTGCTTGTCCTGCACGCCGAGCAGGTTCATCACCTTCTTCACTGCCACGGAACGACGCTGACCCAGCGACAGGTTGTATTCACGCGTACCGCGCTCATCGGTATTGCCTTGCAGGAAAACCCTGGCATCGGGATGTGCCAGCAGGTATTTGGCGTGCGCCTCAACCAGCGGACGATACTCGGGCTTGACTTCATCCTTATCGTAATCGAAGAAAACACTGCGTTGCGACAGGATGTTGTTAGGATCTTTAAGCGAATTCACCGTTATCGTGCTTTCAGTCATAGGCTTGGTGGTGGCGGTTTCCGGGGCTGCCGACTCAGGCGCTTTTGGCGGCGCAGTCTGTGTAGTCTTCGGACTCTTGTCTTCCACAGCCGGTTTCGGCGCCTCCTTGACAGGCTTGCTTGAACAAGCGGCAAGCGATACAGCCAGTAAAATACCTACTATCAGATGTTTATTCATTTTATTACTCCTATTCAACAAAAATCAGTTACCGAAAGGCCCCCAGGCGGGCTCACGAACATCGCCTCCGGTTTCACTCAAACGCTGCTTGACTCGGCCATCTGCAGACACTGCTGCCAGCACTCCATGGCCATTCACACTGGTAGCATACATAATCAGACGGCCATTGGGCGCGAAACTCGGTGACTCATCGCGCACTGTGTCGCTTAGCACCTGCACCTGGCCAGTCGCCAATTCCTGCAAAGCTACACGGAACTTGCCTTCATCCCGACGGATAAACGCCAGCGATTTTCCATCAGGCGAGAAACGCGGGCTGACATTATAACTACCTTCAAAAGTTACACGCTGTGCGTCACCGCCCAGGGTAGACATGCGGTAAATCTGCGCGCTGCCGCCGCGGTCGGAGGTGAAATAAATCCACTTGCCATCCGGCGACCACACCGGCTCAGTGTCAATCGCGCTGCTATGGGTAAGTTGCTGCAATTCGGTGCCATCGGCATTGATCAGGTACACCTGCGAATTGGCGCCATGGGTAAGCACAATAGCCAAACGCTTGCCATCGGGTGACCAGGAAGGCGCACTGTTGTTACCCTTGAAATTAGCCAGCACGTAGCGTTGACCGGAGGTCAGCGACTGCACATAAATTACCGGCTTTTTCTTTTCAAATGAAACGTAGGCCAGACGCGTGCCGTCCGGCGCCCAGGATGGTGAAATAATTGGTTCGTTGGAGGACAGCACAGTCTGCGGATTGGCGCCATCGGCATCCGCCACCTGCAGGGAATAACGGTTGCCGCTCTTCGTGATGTAAGTGATACGCGTGGCAAACACACCAGCTTCACCGGTAAGCTGCTGATAGATGATATCGGCAATACGGTGCGCCGTGGTACGCAACTGGGCCGGGGTAATGTTGAATTCCAGGCCTGTCAGCGCGGCTTGCTTGACCACATCGAGCAAACGAAAACTTACTTTCAGGCGATTGCCCGGCAACGCCTCTATTTTGCCGATAGTCAGTGCCTGCGCCTGCAGGGAAGCCCATTCCGGATATTTGACTTCAGCAACGTCGTGCGGCTGATTTACTATGCCGCTGGTTTCCAACACACGGAACAAACCGCTGCGACGCAAATCTGCACCAATGATGCTGGCGATGTTTTCGGATTGATTGGGCGCTTGCGCAAACGGCACGATGGCGATGGGGATTTGTTGCGCTGCGCCACCGACGATTTCAATGGTGAGGGCGGCTT
This sequence comes from Methylophilaceae bacterium, assembly GCA_017880825.1. Lineage (GTDB taxonomy): Bacteria > Pseudomonadota > Gammaproteobacteria > Burkholderiales > Methylophilaceae > JADGRN01. Next base: position 7,808 of record JADGRN010000036.1, read on the forward strand.
GAGCTGCGCCGTAAAAAGACAGGCTGGAGAAAAATACGAACAGTACGGCAAGGAAAATCGGCAGTCGCTTAATCATAGTTTAATTATAAGTCCAAATTGGGGTGGGCTGTATGTGCTTAAACCCACATAGCCACCTGGTTGATCATTCGTCGTTGGGTCTGAACTTTAGGTTAAGGTCACGAAACTGGGCAAAAAGTTCCGGCTGTGCAGGTAAAGGCAGTGGCTGTGCCAAATCAATTGCACGCTCAACGGCTTGGTCGCAAGCAGCAATACCGCTACTTTTGAGCAATTTTGGATTGCCACTGACCTCGCCTGTGGGCAGCAAAGAAATCTGAAATTCCAATTCCGGCTTGCCTGTGCCGCATAGCTGTTTATTCACTTTGCTGCGGATTTTGTTTTGAATAAGTAGTTTATATTTGTTTACCTCGCCACTCGATGCGGCAGCAGCGTTTGATTGCGCTGTGGCCTGCGCCTCTTTCTGCTGGCTATTGTGCTGTGCCTGCTGATCTTCAGCGGCCAGCATTTCCTGCACCTTGCGTATTTCTTCCTGATGCTGCTTTTCTTTTTCTTTGGCTTTCAGCGCCGGATCGGGCTTGGGCAGTTCCTTCGGCTTTACTACGGGCTTCTCAAGCGGCTTTTCTGCCTTGGGTTTTTCCTTTTTAATCTGGATTTCGGCTTTAGGCTCTGGCGCAGGTTCCGGTTTCGGTTCGGGCTTGAGCACCGGCTCGGGCTTGGGTGGTTCTGGAGCAGGCTCAGGCAATGCCGGTTTGATGACGGGCTGTGGCGTCGGCAAGCTATCCCATAGCTCGACTTCAGCGATGCTCGCCGGCTGGACTGCATGCCAGTTGAACGATATCAGTAATACTGCCAGCAAAACCCCGTGTACCAGCAGAGACAAAACTCCGGCACGTAGTGCCATGGGATTTTCATGTGTGCGTATCATGGCCCTAGTTACCGGCAGGCTTGAGCAGCAGCCCGACCTTCTCCACCTTGTTCTGCTTGAGCAGATCCATGATGCTGACGACTTCGTCGTATTTCACGTTTTTATCAGCAGCTATCACCACCGCACGCTGCGGCTCTTTTTTTAACTGATTACGCACCGCCAGCAGCAGCTCATCGCGAGGCATGGCTTTGCCATCAAGCTCTATACCCTTGTTAATTTTCACTGTGAGTACCAGCGGTGCACTGGCCTGCTTCAGGGCCTGTCCTACCGAAGGCAACTCCACTACGCCGGGGTTGGTCAGCGGTGCGGTCACCATAAAAATCACCAATAACACCAGCGTCACGTCGATATAGGGAACGACGTTGATCTGGTTCATCAGACGACGGGGTTTACGACGCGACATCAGTTAGCCTTTATGCCTTACGCTGCAGGATGTTGGTGAATTCTTCAATAAAACTCTCGTAACGCACTGCCAACCTATCCACTGACGCGGCGAAACGGTTATAGGCAATCACCGCTGGGTCATCGGCACTTCCGGCGAGCGAGAGCTCCAAGTTGTGATCAACGGGAAGTTGCGAGCATTCGACGATTCGAGGGTCATCGGACCCAATGACGCCGGTATGGCGCGAATCAATCACGATGGCCTTGGGATCACAGTCGTCGATGTGCGACTGAAGTTCTTCACTCGTAAGGCGCGTATTCAATGGAACCACCATGGCGCCGATGCTTTGCGCTGCGAGGAAAGTCGTGACCCATTCCATGCGGTTCTCCATCAGCATGGCCACTCGGTCACCTCGATGCACTCCTCGCTGCGTGAAGAAATGAGCTGCTGAAACGACGCGAGTAATGGCTTCGCCATAAGTGAACGAAGTACCCGTGTCACGTTCGGTTATGAAGATGTGCTCCGCACGCTCGTCGGCATGGCAGGCAAACAACTCAACCAACGATTGAGTCATCTCAATCGGCTCGCTCAGAAGCGAGTTCGGGCCGAGGAATAGCAGGTTGATAGCCAACCAAACGCAGCGCCGACATGCCGTATTCTTCAGCAATGTTGGCCGCAGTCCTTCGCCCGCCCGGTTTGAACCAGATAGCAACGTGGTTGCACATTCCCAAGATGGCGTATGCAGTCAGTTTGACATCATCAACCGCAAAGATTCGCTGTTCAATACCGGCAAGAATGACTTGTTCGATGATTCTCTGGTAGCGATCGCGCTTGCTTACGAGAGTTGCTCGATGCCCTTCGTCCAGATGCTCGATTTCGAGCGTCGTCAATCCAACGGCGGGCTCGTCCAACATCAGTAATTTTGCTGGCACCGCCAGCGCACGCGCGATCTCG
>JADGRN010000182.1 GCA_017880825.1 Methylophilaceae bacterium
GGGATGATGAAAGCTTGCCAGCCGTAGCGTTGGACATGAATCCCGAAACGAGCCATCAGATTGAGCGTGATTTCAATGTAGGGCTTGGAGACCAGTTCACCAAAGACTTCAATGGTGATTTCTCGCCGAGTAATCGGCAGTGCCATCAACAGCGCGGTGAGAAACTGGCTGGAAACGTTGCCCTTGACTTTTACTATCTTGCCCGCGATGGTGGCCGGGTGAATTTCCAACGGCGGGAAACCTTCGTTGCCCAGATAATTGATATCCGCGCCAGCCTGCCGCAAAGCATCCACCAGGTCGCCAATGGGGCGCTCGTGCATGCGCTGAACGCCTGAGAGCATGTAATGTCCGCCGGACAATGCCAGCGCTGCAGTCAGCGGGCGGAATGCGGTGCCGGCGTTGCCTAGGAACAGTTCGGCCAGCTTGACCGGGAAGGGGCCGCCCACGCCCTCCACGCGCCAGTCGTTGTCTCCGGTTTGGGTGATTTTGACGCCGAGCGTATGCAGCGCTTCCAGCATGCGCGCCGTGTCGTCCGATGCCAGCAGTTCCTTGATCTCGGTAGTACCACGAGCCAGCGCGGCCAACAGCAGCGTGCGGTTTGAAATACTTTTGGAGCCGGGGAGTTTAATGCGGCCGCAGGCATGGCTCGCGGCCTTGAGATCAAGCTTTTGCATGAGTCTATTTGCGGGACTGTCTGTGCATCCAGCTGTTGCGCGCCTGGCTGGCTTGCTCAAACAAGGCTTGCAGGCCATCGCCATCGCTTTTTTCCAGCAAGGTGCGCAGGCGCAACAACTCATTTTGATAGGCCGAGAGTTCGTTTAACAGCGCTTCACGATTGGCCATGCTGATGTCACGCCACATTTCTGGCGAGCTACCGGCAATGCGGGTGAAATCGCGAAAACCGCTGGCGGCAAAACCGAACAGTTGTGCAGCGTTTGGCCGTGAAGCGATTTCATCGACCAGGGCAAACGCCAGCAAGTGCGGCAGGTGGCTGACTGCGGCAAAGATGTCATCGTGCGCTGCAGCCGACATTTCACTGACTTTGGCGCCTGTGGTTTGCCATAGCTGGCGTACCATTTGCAAGGCTTGCGGGTCGGTTTCTGCGGTCGGTGTCAGTACCACATTTTTGCCTTCAAACAAGTCTGCACGTGCTGCGGTCACGCCACTTTTTTCGGCACCGGCAATCGGGTGGCCGGCAATAAATCTGGCGATATGCTGTGGCAGTTGTTGCCGGGCGTTGTTGATGACATCGGACTTGGTGCTGCCGACATCGGTGATGATGACGTTGCTGGATAGATGAGGCGCGATGGCGGCCATCACCGCAGGGATTTGCGCAACCGGCGTTGCCAGCACGATGATTTCAGCATCCACAACGGCATGCGCCGCATTGGTTTCAGCCTGATCAACGACGCCCAACTCAAGCGCATTGCGCAGATTTTCTCCGCCGCGGCCGACGCCGACGACATGCTGCACCGCGCCGGCACGTTTCAGTGCCAGCGCAAGCGAGCCGCCGATCAGACCAACGCCGAAAATGACCAGTTTATCCAACATGCCAGCCGTGCCGTATTTGAAAATCAGATTGTAACATGCACGACCATAGCCTTTGTGGCGTCGCTATTGGATAAAGAATGAACTGAAAGGGTGCTGGCAGAAGCAAGAGCGGCGCTTTGATGTGAGGCTCAATTCACACCAAAACGCCGATTGCATGGAGATGACACCAGTTAGTGTCAAGCTTGCGCAAAAAAGTTCAGACTTGGTCGGCTTTTAGGCGCACCCACTCGCCATCAACAAGCCCTTCCTGCGGCGCAAAATTCTGCTTGTAAGCCATCTTGGGACTATCTGCAATCCAGTAGCCAAGGTAAAGATGGGGCAAGCACAGGCTGTGGCACCATTGTGCAAGCCAAAGCACGTTATAGGTACCGTAGCTGGCGCCGCTGTCACTGCAATCGTAAAAAGTGTAAACCGCCGATATGCCGTCGCGCACGATATCCACCACGCTGACCATTTTTAGCACGCCAGCCTCACGGAATTCCACCATCACGGTCTCGACGTTGCTCTGCACCAGAAAATTGCGATATTGCTCAGCGTCATCTGCATCCATGCCGCCGCCGGTATGGCGCGCCCGCTGATAGGCGGTGTAAAGCATCAAGTGTTCCGGGTGATAGTTCAGCGCGATAACTTCTGAGGTCAGCCCCTGATGCTGCTTCCAGGCCCGTCGCTGGCTGCGGTTGGGTTGAAACTCCGCAACTGGCAAACGCACCGGCACGCAGGCATTGCAATGTTCACAATGCGGGCGGTAGGCAAACTTGCCGCTACGCCGGAAGCCAAGCTGAATCAGGTCGCTGTAGGTTTCGGCATCGATCAGATGGTGTGGCGCGGCAATCAGGGATTGCGCCATCCTGCCTTCCAGATAGCCGCATGCATAGGACGTGGTAGCGTAGAACTGTAATTTTTGTAGCGGCGGGTCGGTCGGGAGCGTCATCTTGCTACCTGCTTCATTGCTTCGGTAATGCGCACCGTCTCCACGCTTACCGTGGTTACGCGGGCGAGCAAGTCGATCACTTTTTCTTTGTAATCAGCAAAGCGGTAGGTGTCGAATTTTTCGCGGATGGTGGGGTCTTTGGGTTTCTTTTCTTTATATTGGTCGAGCACCCATTCCAGCGCGCAGCGGTTGCCGAGTTTGTAATCCCATGCTTCGGGCGGGATGCCGCGCAACGTGGTTTCGGTGTCCAGTGTAATGCTGCCGGCGCTATGGTCGGCGCGCAGCATGGCTTTCGGGCTCATGCCTGATGCACGGGTCTTTTCATCGGGTATGTCGATGCGTTGCAGTTTGTAAGGCGCAACGGTTTCATAGCCTATGTGCAACTTCATCAATGCTTCGCCCCACGCCGCCCAATGCCAGAAGTCGGCATAGAACGGAATGCGTGGGAATTCACGTTTAAGATTTAAGGCATATTTCTCACGGTATAGCGGGTCGTGCAGCACGGCGTAGCAGTAGTGGAAGATGGCTTGCTTGGTGATTGCGCTCTGATCCCCCTCGCCCGCAGGCGGCACAACAACATCCCCCTCACCTACAAGCGGCGCGATACCATTATTCCCCTCGCCCGCAAGCGGGAGAGGGGCTAAGGGTGAGGGCTGGGGTGAGGGTGCATTTGGATTAGTCAACACAGCATAACTTGACTCCATTACCGCCTCAGTCTCAGCCAACACCTGATTATTCCAAAAGCGCAATACTCGAATACCCTGCGCCTGCAACCACTCATCGCGCACTGCATCACGTGCTTGCTGCTCGGCGTGTTGTCCACCATCCAACTCGATGCAGAGCGATTGTTCGGCACAATAAAAAT
>JADGRN010000183.1 GCA_017880825.1 Methylophilaceae bacterium
TTTACGCGACCGCTGTTTTCACAGTGATTTACTGGCTGCTTTATCCGGCTTGGCCGATAGGCAGCAGCTATACCAAGGGCGTACCGGGCCTTAATAGCATCACCTACACCGCGACTACGGTGGATGGCAAGGAAGTGCAAAAAACCACGCACTGGAATATGCGCTCCAAGTTCATGGTGGAAATGAATGAGCTGCACGCAGCGCAAAAGAAATGGTTCGACAAGGTGGCTGCCATGCCTTACGAGCAGGTTGCCAAGGATGCCGACCTCATGCAGTTCGTCAATTCTGCCGGCAAGACCCTGTTCTCGGAAAACTGCGCAGCCTGCCATCAGGCCGGTGGTCAGGGCAAGATCGGCTTCTCGCCTAATCTGGTAGATGACAGCTGGATATACGGCGGCAGTTACGAAAAAATTCATGAAACCATCCGGGGCGGCCGCCATGGCTTTATGCCGGCATTCAAGGAAGTGTTGAGTGCGGAGCAAATCACCCAGTTGGCGAGCTATGTGCTGACCCAGGCCGGTGAGCCGGCCGATGCCAAGGCCGCAGCGGCAGGTGATGCGTTATTCCACAGCGATACCGCCGCCTGTTTTTACTGCCATGGTGCCGATGCCAAAGGCCGTGAAGTGCTGGGGTCGGCCAACCTCACAGATAAAATCTGGCTGTGGGCCAATGTACCGGGGCAGAAGGACGCTGCAGGCAAGCTGGAAGAGGTGAGAAAGGTCATCACCGGCGGTCTGAACCGTGGTGTGATGCCAAACTGGGAGAGCCGTCTAAAGCCGGATCAAATCAAGCTGCTGACGGTGTATGTCCACGACAGTCTGGGCGGTGGCAAGTAATCAAAAAAATCAAACTTCGTGGCCATTATGGCGCGGCTCAAAAATTTTAGCGCTTACCTGTAACGACATATGCGGCGCGTTAAAATCTTTCTCGCCTGGCCTCACTTAGAACTTCGAGTTTTCACAGACACCCAAACTTAAATGATGCAATCAGACACGGCAAAGCCGTCCCCGCTATTCAAAAAGCACATCCCGATTTTCACGCGGTCGGTCAAGGGCAAGTTCCGTAACTTCAAAACCGCGGTGCTGGTGCTGGCCTATACCGTCTATTTCATGCTGCCCTGGCTGCCGTGGGCGAGGAACAGCGCGGCCGATCAAGCCATCATGTTTGATCTCGGTACACGCCGGTTTTTCATTTTTGATTTGATTGTCTATCCACAGGATATCTTCTGGCTGGCGATGTTGCTGTTTATCGCCGCAGCGTTGCTGTTCTTTGTCACGGGCCTGATAGGACGAGCCTGGTGCGGCTACTTCTGTTTTCAGACCTTGTGGTCTGATCTTTTCATCTATATCGAACAGACCATCCAGGGCGAGCGCCCGGCACGCTTGCGGCTCTACAATCAGCCGTTGAACGCAGAAAAAATCCTCAAGATCGGCACTTCTCACTTGCTGATGATCCTGGTGTCTTTTTGGACCGGTATTACTTTCGCCGCCTATTTCAGCTACGCACCGCAGTTCATTCATGATTTCTTTACTGGTCAGGTGTCACACACGGGCTACATCACGGTGCTGCTGCTGGCCACGACTACGTATGTTGCGGGTGGCCTGGCACGCGAACAGATTTGTACTTTCTTATGCCCCTACGCGCGTTTCCAGGGGGTAATGTACGAGGCCGATACCCTGGCAGTCAGCTATGATAAACGCCGTGGCGAGGGCACGGCAGGCCGCATCATCCCGAGCGAAGGCTTGCGCACGCGCGAGCAACGCCAGGACAAAGGCCACGGCGATTGCATAGACTGCGGTTTCTGCGTGCAGGTCTGTCCGACCGGCATCGACATCCGTAATGGCCTGCAGTACCAGTGTATTTCCTGCGGCCTGTGCATTGATGCCTGCGATAACATTATGGATTCGATGGGCTACCCGCGCGGACTGATCCGCTATGATTCGGAACGCAACCTGGCGAGCGAAACGCCGCATAAGCCCCGCCTGGAATGGAAGCGACTCAAGGTCATCGGTTATGCGCTGGCGCTGACGATTGCCAGCGGCATCTTGTTCTATAACATTGGCACGCGCAGCGACACCGAAGTCACCGTGCAGCAGGTGCGCCAGCCGTTGTTCATCATGTTGTCGGATGGCAGCTTGCGCAACCGCTACCAGATCCACATCGTCAACAAGACCGCGCACGACGAGTCATACAAGCTCAGCGTACGCGGCATCCCGCAGCAGGCGCTGGATATGGGCAGCATTCCCAAAATCAAAATCCGTGCAGGCAAGGATTTGAGCATCAATGCCAAGGTCAATCTGAGTCACGAACTGGCCGAGAAGACCGATGAGTTCGACTTTGTGGTCAGCCCGGCGACACCCGCCTCCGAACCGGTTGTGATCGAGGCTCAATTCAAGAGCCAGCACGATCACTGATGGCGAGCTTCCATGTCGATGACTGAAACGCTGTTTGGCGGTTTCCTGCTGGCTGTAGCCCTGTTTCTGGGCAGCCGCCGCCTGGGGTTATCCAATTTCTGGGCGGGCATACTCAGCGGCGCTTTGCCGTTTATTGCCTATCTCGCCTATAGTGCGCGGCAATGGCCGGGCGGCGATGTACTGGCCATCCATTTCGTGGTCTATCTGGCTACTGCCGGCGTATTGATGAGCTTTGGCGGCATGCAGCGCAACAAGGAAAAAATGCACTGGGCGCCGCGCCTGATTATTGCATTCTTTGTCGTACTGGTGATTCTCATGGCCGGATTGCTTTCAATTTCCATGCACGGCCTGCCGGATAGCCTGGCCAATCTGCTGCTGCCCAATACCAATCATCAGAAACTGCACACCGCCTTTCCCGGCGTGGTGCCGCACGAACTAAACCGGCTTTACGAGCCGCATCTGCGCCATTTGGAACAGCAGCGTAATCTTGGCTGGCAAGTGGATATAGCAGGACTGGAAGATTTGCGTAGCGATGTGAATGGAGTGGTGACGGTTAAGGTGCACGACGCCCAAGGCAAGCCGGTAGCGGCAAATAGCGTTACGTTAGACCTATGGCGCATGGCGAATAGCGGCGATGACCGAAAGTTGCAATTAAAGCCAGCAGCCGATGGAACCTACACCAGCCCCATCATGCTGCCCGATTCCGGCCACTGGATTGCCGAACTGCACATCATGCGCGGTCAGGACAGTTTTCTTAAACAGCAGACGTTGTTTATCAGCAAACCTTAGCCAACTCCATTTTATCGGTGATACGTTGTTGGCCTCCTTGCACATTCCTAGTCGTGCTATTTGCACTGTCTGCGTCATGTGCGCGTTGCCGCCTAGCCTCACTTTCGATCTGG
>JADGRN010000037.1 GCA_017880825.1 Methylophilaceae bacterium
CGCACATCCTGCGATATCTTCATGGAGCAGAAGTGCGGACCGCACATGGAGCAGAAGTGCGCGAGCTTGGCGCCTTCCTGCGGCAGGGTTTCATCGTGGAATTCCTTGGCTTTTTCCGGGTCGAGGCCGAGGTTGAACTGGTCTTCCCACCTAAACTCAAAGCGTGCCTTGGATAGCGCATTGTCGCGGATTTGCGCGCCCGGATGGCCTTTGGCCAGGTCGGCGGCATGCGCGGCGATCTTGTAGGTGATGATGCCGACTCTTACATCTTCCTTGTCCGGCAGGCCCAGGTGCTCCTTGGGCGTTACGTAGCACAGCATGGCACAGCCGTACCAGCCGATCATGGCGGCGCCGATGCCGGAGGTGATGTGGTCGTAACCAGGGGCGATATCGGTGGTCAATGGCCCCAGTGTATAGAACGGGGCTTCGCCGCAATACTCGAGCTGCAGGTCCATGTTTTCCTTGATCAGGTGCATGGGCACGTGGCCGGGGCCTTCGATCATGCATTGCACATCGTGCTTCCAGGCAATCTGCGTGAGTTCTCCCAGAGTGCGTAACTCGGCAAACTGCGCTTCGTCGTTGGCGTCGTAGATGGAGCCTGGGCGCAGGCCGTCACCCAGGCTGAACGACACGTCATAGGCTTTCATGATCTCGCAGATGTCTTCGAAATGCTCGTAGAGGAACGATTCCTTATGATACGCGAGGCACCACTTGGCCATGATGGAACCGCCGCGTGACACGATGCCGGTCATGCGCTTGGCGGTCATCGGGATGTAGGGCAGGCGCACGCCGGCGTGGATGGTGAAGTAATCCACACCCTGTTCGGCTTGCTCGATCAGGGTATCGCGGAAGATTTCCCAGGTCAGGTCTTCGGCCTTGCCGTCGACTTTTTCCAGCGCCTGGTAGATAGGCACGGTGCCGATGGGCACCGGCGAATTGCGGATAATCCACTCGCGCGTCTCGTGGATGTTCTTGCCGGTGGACAGGTCCATCACCGTGTCGCCGCCCCAACGCGTGCCCCACACCATCTTTTCCACTTCTTCAGAGATGGAGGAGCCCAAAGCCGAGTTGCCGATGTTGGCGTTGATCTTCACCAGGAAGTTGCGGCCGATGATCATCGGCTCGATTTCCGGGTGGTTGATGTTGGCCGGGATAATCGCTCGGCCGCGTGCTACCTCATCACGCACGAATTCCGGGGTGATGATTTTGGGAATGGACGCACCGAAATCTTGGCCCTTGTGCTGCGTTTGCAGTAATTCCGACATATTTTCACGGCGCTGGTTTTCGCGGATGGCGATGAACTCCATCTCCGGCGTGATGATGCCGCGGCGGGCATAGTGCATCTGGCTCACGTTCATGCCGGCCTTGGCGCGTAGCGGCTTGCGCGTGAGGTTGAAGCGCATCTCGGCCAGTGCCGGGTCGGTTTTGCGTTGTTGACCGAATTCTGAACTTGGGCCTTCCAGCTGCTCTACGTCACCGCGTTCTGCAATCCAACCTGCTCGCATTGCCGGCAGGCCGTTGCGGATATCGATTTTTACGGTCGGGTCGGTATAGGGGCCGGAAGTATCATAGACCACCACGGGCGGATTTTTCTCGGCGCCAAAGGCGGAAGGCGTATCGGACAGGGAGATTTCACGAAACGGCACACGGATATCAGGACGCGAACCTTCAATGTAGATCTTGCGCGACTTGGCGAATGGCTGGGTAGTACCAGCGTCTATTTCGGCAGTCTCGTTAAGGAATTTGGCTAGATGTTTGTCGGTGGCGTTCATAGGGTGCTCCTCAAAGCAGTATGTAGGGAGCACGTTTTAGATGCTTTGCCCTACAGAAAATTCCAGGGAAGCATCCTGCTTCGCCTTACGTTTAATCAGTAGGAAAGCATTCTGCTTTCCTACGGCGGCATGACCCGCATCAGGTTCAAAGGGTGTATCTCACTGCATATATTCATACACAGACCCCTAGCAATGCCTGTGAAAGTACTTGAAATATGGAATAATTGCAAGGTTGCGAGGGATATCAGGAGACCATATGGAACACGAACAAGCCAGCTTAAGCACGCTAGAACAGGCGCGCTTCAATATGATAGAGCAGCAAATCCGCGTCTGGGATGTACTCGACCCGGTGGTGCTGGATTTGCTGAAAAAAGTACCGCGTGAAGCTTTTGTACCCGCGCAGTACGCAGGATTGGCTTTTGCCGATCTGGAAATCCCTATCGGCCATGGCGAGAGCATGCTCTCGCCCAAGATGGAAGGGCGCATCCTGCAGGCACTGGAAATCAGCAAAAACGACACCGTGCTGGAAATCGGTACCGGCAGCGGCTACCTGACTGCCTTGCTGGCGACCCTGGCAAAACAGGTTGTCAGTGTGGAAATCATCGCCGAACTGAGCGAAACCGCGCAACAACGCATCCGGCAGCAGAGTATCGCCAATGTCCTCCTGGAAATCGGTGACGCGGCAAACGGCTGGAATACGCATGCACCTTATGATGTGATCGTATTCACCGGCTCGCTGCCGGTAGCGCCGGATAGCGTGCAACAGAGCCTGACCGTTGGTGGCCGCATGTTCGTGGTCATAGGCGAAGCACCGGCGATGCAAGCCACCATGATCCGCCGCATTTCTGCCCATAGCTTCAAGCGCGATGTGCTGTTTGAAACCTGTTTGCCCGCATTGAAAAACGCTCCGCAACCGCAACGCTTCGAGTTCTAGCTAAGCAAGCCGTGAACCAGTCTGCCATGCATAAAGCGCTACCTGCGATTGTTTTTGTCCTGCTTGCAATGCGGGTATCGGCTCAACTGCAAGCGGCTGAAGGCCAGCAAAACCTGCTGGATATCTATCAGCTTGCCCTCACCAGCGATCCGACCCTGGCGTCGGCACACAGCGCGAATACAGCGACTCAGGAGAAAGTGGTGCAGGGCAAGGCCTTGTTGTTGCCGAATATTTCACTGAATGGCAATGCCAGCCGTTCCTATACCGATATTCAATACCGTGGAGGCGCCTCGTTTTTCGGTAATGGCGGGCCGGAAACATTCAATACGCTTGGTTACAGTCTTAATGTAAGCCAGCCGCTGTTCCGCAAGCAAAATAGCGTGCAATACGAACAATCGAAAATTCAGGTGGCACAGGCCGATAAGCAACTGCAAGCAGTGCAGCAGGATTTGATCTTGCGTGTCGCACAGGTGTATTTTGATGTGCTGCTGGCACAGGACAAAATAGACCTGATCAACGCACAGAAAGCGGCTATCAGCAAACAACTGGAGCAGGCCAAGGTCAATTTCGAGGTCGGTAGCGCCACCATCACCGATGTCGATGAAGCACAGGCGCGTTACGACCTGACACTGGCACAGGAAATCGCCGCCATCAATGACCTGGAAGTGAAAAAACGCACCATACAATCCGTCATCGGCCAACTGCCGCAACGCCTGGCAACCGCGCGTGCCGACCTTAAAGCCGGCATCCCCGAACCGCGCGAGATGGAAAAATGGGTAGAAATGGCCGAGCAGAACAATCTGGCGCTGATCATCCAGCAACGCGCTTATGACATCGCCAGCCAGGAAGTCGAGCGCGCCAATGCCGGCCATCTGCCGACCCTGGATGCCGTGGGCAGCTATGCCGATAGCCGCGCCAATGGCGGCATTAACGGCTTCGGCGCGAATACCCAGAACACCACCATCGGCCTGCAACTGGGAATCCCGCTTTATCAGGGCGGCGCCATCAGCTCGAAAGCGCGCGAAGCCGTCGCCAACAAGCAGAAAGCGCAGGATGACGTCGAGATAGCACGGCGCCAGGCTGATCTCGATGCGCGTCAGGCTTTTCTCAATGTCAGCAGCGCGGTAGCGCAGGTGCAGGCTTACGAGCAGGCCCTCAAGTCCAGCCAGAGCCAGCTCGATTCCACCACGCTGGGTTATGAGGTTGGCGTGCGCACCAGCGTCGATGTGCTCAATGCCCAGCAACAGTTTTATAGCGCGAAGCGCGATCTGCTGCAGTCCCGCTACAGCTACCTGTTGAGCCTCCTCAAACTCAAATCAGTCGCCGGTATCTTGACTGAGGCCGACCTCGGCGACATCAACAAACTGCTGGTCAGCTCATGAAATTGCCGGCTCAATCAAAACTCGCGCATTGCCAAAAAAGCCAATTGGTTATCGTCGATGTACAAGAAAAACTCTGCAGCGTGATGGCGCCGGAAGCGCTGCAAGCTCTGGTGAAAAACTGCGGCATATTGCTGCAAGCCGCCCGGCTGCTGGATATCCCGCGGCTTTATACCGAGCAATATGCCAAGGGCCTGGGTGAGACAGTGCCTGAGCTTATGGCTCTGCTGCCCACCAGCGGGCGTGTGGGGAAAACCGTGTTTTCCTGCTGTGATGAACCGACTTTCTGCAGCAAACTCACCACTGATAAACCCCAGGTCATACTCGCCGGCATGGAAGCCCATATCTGCGTTTTGCAAAGCGCCCTGGACATGCAGGGGATGGGGCGGCAGGTGTTCGTCGCGCAAGATGCCGTGCTGTCGCGCAACCCGGCCAACAAGGCCAACGCGCTGGATAGAATGCGGCAGGCCGGCGTCATCATCAGCAATACCGAGTCCATCGTCTTCGAGTGGCTCAGAGTCGCTGAGGGTGATGCGTTCAAGCAGATTAGCCGTTTAATCAGATAAATCTTCAGGTCTGAAGGCAGGTATGAACTGGAAAACGCTGCTGGTAATCGGCCTGATTGCTTACGGCGCCTACCACACCTGGCATGGCCGCGCCGTCACCCATGGCCCCGGCGTGATTGCAGCCAGCGACCCCATACAAAGCGAAATCAGCCGCGCGGCGCCGATAGAAAAAAATGGCTATCAATTAACCCCGTTGGCCGAGTTTCAGGCGGAAGCGCGCGTGCTTTCCAGCGACAGCTATCATCTGGATCGTGAATCCGACCTGGCGTCAGTGGATTTAGCGCTAGGCTGGGGGCACATGTCCGATGAGGCCATCCTGAAAAATATCCAAATCAGCCAAAGCGGGCGCTTCTATTTCTGGCACACCGATCAATTCCGCATTCCGCGTGAAGAAATCGAAACACACAGCGCCAATATGCACATGATTCCGGCCGATAGTAGCGTCGAGAGCGCACTTAAATCCGTGCGGCCGGGGCAGGTGGTGAATTTCAGCGGCTATCTGGTGGAAGCGCGCGCCACAGACGGCTGGCGCTGGAAAAGCTCACTCAGCCGCAACGATACGGGCAACGGCTCCTGCGAACTGGTATACGTGAAATCGCTGAGTGTGCGTTAGGGTTGCGGCAAATAGCTCGCGACAAGATCAGCAACGCGTTGCGTTGCGCCAGCGGCGCTACGACTGAATTCCAGCGCTGCCCAACCCATGCTCTGGCGTGCGTCCGGGTCACCAAACAAGCGCTGCAAGGAGGAGGCCAACTCATCGGCATCCTTCACACGCCAGGCAGCACACTTGGCCACCGCCTGTTCGGCTGCTGCTGCAAAATTATAAGTGTGCGGCCCGATCAGCACCGGCTTGCTCATGGCGCAGGCCTCAATGAGATTTTGTCCGCCGAAGGGCAGCAGGCTACCGCCTATAAAAGCGGCATCGCAGGCGGCGTAGTAGGTGAACATTTCACCCATTGAATCACCCAGCAACACCTGGGTGGATGACATACTTACCTCACCCCAACTCTCATCCATGGCTGAACGTCGCTGATAAATAAGCCTGCGCATTTTCAGCAGATTCGCCACCTCATCAAAACGCTGCGGATGGCGCGGCACGATGACCGTCAGCAAATTGGGGATTGCTGCCCGCTGTACCGCATCCAGAATAATCGCCTCCTCGCCCTCGCGTGTGCTCGCAGCGAGAAATACCGGGCGGTTTGTACCCAGGATGGCGCGCAGTTTTGCGCCTTGCTCAACAGTATCCGGCGGCGGCTCAATATCAAATTTCAAATTACCCAGTACTGCTATATTTTTTGCACCCAAGCTTTCCAGGCGCTGTGCATCTAGTTCTGTCTGAGCCGCGATGAAAGTCAGATTGCCAATGCCTTGTTTTGCCAATCGGCCAATCCGCGCATAGCCATGCGCGGATTTTTGCGACAGGCGCGCATTGACCAACAGCAAAGGAATGTTGCGCTGCTTGCAGGCAGCGATCAGGTTGAACCACAGCTCGGTTTCCATCAGCAGGCCGATGCCAGGCTGGAAGTGGCGCAGGAAGCGGTTCACCGCCCCCGGTACGTCATATGGCAGATAAGCCCGCAACACCGTATCGCCAAACAGTTGCTCACCGGCAACGCGGCCAGTGGGCGTGGCGTGGGTCAGCAGAATCTGGTATTGCTGATAGCGTTTGCGTAGTTCCGCTACCAATGTTGCGGCGGCGCGCGTCTCACCCACCGAAACGCAATGCAGCCAGATAATTGGCTGTCTGACTTGATGCGCATAAAAGCCCGTGCGCTTGCTAGCGCCATAAAAACCATAGCGCTCGCCCACATGCTGCAGGTACTCAGGCTGTCGAATACCGCGCCACAACAGCTTGAGTGGCGTAAAAGGCAGCAGCAAATAAAGCAGCAGGGTGTAGAAAAAGCGCGGCATGGGCAGATTTTCGCACACAACAGCAGCGGGCGACCAATCATAAGCAGCGAGTTTGGGAGGTTAGCCTGCGCTTACACTCGCTGCCTGCCACAAGTTTAGTCAGCTAGCAAAATGCGCGCCAAAGTGTGACCGAATGCACTAAAAATATTCTTAAAAAATTCTTGACGCCCCACTACAAAATGACAATACTTTGTACCTGATCACAATATATTGTGGTCAGGGTAGTATTACTCAATAAAAACAGATAATAAAAAAACAACTTAATAATAAATAATCAGAGAAGGAGATGGGCCCATGCTTAAAGTAGTCAAGGCTTTGCCGGAAGCCTCGCAAGAAGTCCCCATGCAGTCTGTGTCGCTGGACATCTGGGACAAAAAATACCGCCTCAAGACCAAGCAGGGCGAGCATCTTGACCAAAGCATGGACGATACCTACAAACGCGTGGCACGCGCCTTGGCCGACGCCGAGGAAACCGAAGAAAAACGCACGCTGTGGTATGACAAGTTCCTGTGGGCATTGCGCCGCGGCGCCATCCCTGCAGGCCGCATCACCTCCAACGCCGGCGCGCTGGAGCACAAGCCCGCCACCAGCACCATCAATTGCACGGTGTCCGGCACCATTGAAGACAGCATGGACGATATTCTGGGCAAGGTGCACGAGGCCGGATTAACGCTCAAGGCCGGTTGCGGCATAGGCTACGAATTCTCCACGTTGCGTCCCAAGGGCGCGTTCGTTGCAGGCGCCGGTGCCTACACCAGCGGTCCGCTGTCGTTCATGGATATCTACGACAAGATGTGCTTTACCGTATCCAGCGCCGGTGGCCGCCGTGGCGCGCAGATGGCGACCTTCGACATCTCACACCCTGATGTCACCGATTTCATCAAGGCCAAGCGCGAAGCAGGCCGCCTGCGCCAGTTCAACCTGTCATGCCTGATCACCAAGGAGTTCATGGAGGCGGTAAAAACCGACACCGAATGGAAACTGGCTTTCCCCGTTACCGAAAAAGAAGCAACGATAGACGGCCTCAAGCTCGATGACCCCAGCCAGGTGGTATGGCGCGAGTGGCCGGTAAAGAATAAATACCTGACCAAGCTGGACGGCAAGGATGCCGGCAAGGTGGCTTGCCGCGTCTACAAGACCATCAAGGCACACCGTCTGTGGGATGTCATCATGTCGTCCACCTATGACTTCGCTGAGCCGGGCTTCATCCTGATCGACCGCGTCAACGAGATGAACAACAACTGGTTCTGCGAGAACATCCGCGCCACCAACCCTTGCGGCGAACAGCCCCTGCCGCCTTATGGCGCTTGCCTGCTGGGCTCGGTCAACCTGACCAAGTTCGTGCGCAACCCATTCACCGACCAGGCGCATTTCGACTGGGATGAATACCGCGAAGTGGTCGCCACCTTCACCCGCATGCTGGATAACGTGGTGGAAGTGAATGGCCTGCCGCTGCAGCAACAGCGCGACGAGATTGCACGCAAACGCCGCCACGGCATGGGCTATCTGGGCCTGGGTTCCACCCTGACCATGCTCAAGATGAAATACGGCGATGCTGATTCGCTCAAATTCACCGAGGAAGTCACGCGGGTGATGGCCGAAGTGGGCTGGGAAATCGGCGTGCAGCTGGCCGAAGAAAAAGGCGCGGCGCCTATCATGGACGAAGAGTTTGAAGTCACCGCCGACATGCTGGCCAAGCGCACGGAAATGGCTGCGGACGGCATCAAGGTCGGCGCCAAGGTTAAGGGCAAGGTGCTCATGGGGCTATACAGCCGCTACATGCAGCAATTCCCTGAAGCCCTGCGCAAAGAAATTGCCGAAAAAGGCGTGCGCTTCACGCATCACAGCTCCATCGCGCCGACCGGCACCATCTCACTATCGCTGGCCAACAACGCCAGCAACGGCATCGAGCCTTCGTTTGCGCACCATTACAACCGCAACGTGATCCGCGAGGGCAAGAAATCCAAGGAAAAAGTGGATGTCTATTCCTACGAGCTGCTGGCTTATCGCGTGCTGGTGAACCCTAAGGCCATGCCATTCGGTGAAACTGAAGAAGAAAAGCTGCCGGATTATTTCCTCGATTCTTCCACTATTCCTGCAAAGGCGCATGTGGATATCCAGGCTGCTGCGCAGAAGTGGATCGATAGCTCGATTTCCAAGACCATCAACGTGCCGACCGATTACGATTTTGAGGATTTCAAGAACATCTACCTCTACGCTTACGATAAGGGCCTCAAGGGCTGCACCACCTTCCGCTTCAACCCCGAGGCATTCCAGGGCGTGCTGGTGACCGAGAAAGACCTGGAAAACACCACCTACAAGTTCACGCTGGAAGATGGCACAGTGGTCGAAGCAAAGGGTAATGAAGAGATTGAATACGACGGCGAAATTCACTCAGCAGCGAATCTGTACGATGCATTAAAAGAAGGCTACTACGGGAAATTCTAGTAGGAGCGACTCTCACGTCGCGAAAATTGATCGGGGCGAGGCGCCCCTCCTACAAAATGGAGAACAATATGGCAATCAAGATTGAAAAGAAAATCGTCGGCTACAACGTGGTCACTGAAGAAGACAAGGCCAAGGCGGCGCAAGCAGCAGCGGCTACGCAAAATCTGGCCGATCAACACAAGGCCGAGATCGTGCAACTGGGCGAGCCGCTGAGCCGCCCCGACAAGCTGGTCGGCAACACCTACAAGATCAAGACGCCGGTCACCGAGCACGCGCTCTACATCACCATCAACGACGTGGTGATGAACGCAGGCACGCCACAGGAGCACCGCCGCCCGTTCGAGATCTTCATCAACTCCAAAAACATGGAGCACTTCCAGTGGATAGTCGCGCTCACGCGCGTGATGTCCGCCGTGTTCCGCAAGGGCGGCGACATCACCTTCCTGGTGGAAGAACTGCACAGCGTGTTCGACCCCAGCGGCGGCTACTTCAAAAAAGGCGGCAAATACATCCCCAGCCTGGTGGCTGAGATTGGCGAAGTGCTACAACAGCACCTGCAGGAAATCGGCATGCTGAAGAAATCCGGCCCGGATGGGCACCAGAAAAAACTAATTGAAGAAAAACGCGCTGAATACATGGAAAAACATGCCAGCGACCCAGTGAACGAAGAAGGCTACCCCAAAAGCGCGCAGCTATGCGCCAAATGCAGCACCAAAGCCGCGATTATCATGGATGGCTGTTTGACTTGTTTGAATTGCGGGGAAAGTAAGTGCGGATAAATTAATTAAGAAAAAGGCCAAACAGCACTAACTGTTTGGCCTTGGGTGACGCGACTATCGAGAGCCGCATCAACGTAAACTTTTCAAGATAGTAACCTTACTG